>RFJV01000063.1 GCA_003694775.1 Chloroflexota bacterium
AGCCAATGATTCAATGAGCCAAACAATTCAATTGATAATTGGCTCATTGAAAATTGATAATTGATAATTGAATCATTGCCCCCTGAGCACCCGCACATCGCCAACGCGGCGGGTGAGGCGCTGTTCATCGGTGTATTCCAGCAGGGCCAGGGCGTACTTCCGGCTGGTGCTGAAGATGTCGCGCACCTGGGCCACGCTGATAGATTCGTGCTCCTGCAGGTACTGCTTGAGCCAGTCTACAAACTGGTGGTAGGTTTCGCCCAGCAGGATGACATCCTCCGACAGGCGAACCAACTGCCCGCCCTCAATCAGGGCCAGCAGAACATCTTCGCCAACCTGGGCCGCGGCTTCCTTGTACGAGGGTGTGCCGTACGGCGACTGCCGGCACTGGGCCAGCAGGCGGTCGATGGCGGCCTGCTGTTCCGGGCTGAATTTTACCTGGTGTTCGGCCAGCCAGACCGTTTGCTCCGCGGCCACAAGCACCCCCTCGGACTGGCCGCGCTGGAGAGCCTCGTTGAAAAGCCGGGTTTCCAGCCGGAGCCGGCTTTTCAGCTCCCCGCGGGGCATCCCCTGCCGTAAGGGGTAGCGGGCGTGAAAGTCGGACAGAACGCTTTCAATTTGCCCCCGCAGGGCCGACCAGCCGGCGCGGGAAGTCAGCAGGATTTTTGTCCGTTCAGTCAGCGAGTCCGGGTTCAGTTCAGCCGCCGGGTCCAGGGAGAAGACCTGCCCCTGCCGGAGCAGATTGCCCGCCGCGGCCAGCACCGTTTCCGGCGGCAGGCCGGTTTCGGTGACGATGGTCGAGGGGAGCATTGGCCCCTTGCTGTCCAGCAGAGAGAGCACCAAATCTTCCGGTGTCCCCTGGCGCAGGGTTTCCAGCCGGCGGAGAACGTCGGGCCGGAAGCGGCGGTGACGGCGCCGCGGCAGGGGGTCAACCACCACCCCGCCGCCGAGGGTCAGCGAAGGCGAGGGCTGGCGGATGATAAGATGGTCGCCCTTGACCACCGGAATGCGCTCGGCCAGCCGCAACTGCACCCAGCCGGTTTCAGCGGGGTTTAGCTGGTGCGTGCCCAGCAACCGGACGTAGGCCATCACCTCTACCGCGCCGGTAAATACCTCCACCTCCTGGTTGTGCTGGAGCGGTTTGGGCGCGTCGGGCAGAAGGCGCAGGTACACGTCGATGAGCTGGCTTGGTTCCAGCCAGCCGGGAGTGGTCAGCACATTGCCGCGGGCCAGGTCGGTGGTGCTGAGGCCGGTCAGGTTGACCGCGGTGCGGGAGCCGGGCTGGGCGGTTTCCACGGTTTTTTTGTGGGACTGCAGGCCCCGGATGCGGCTCTTGAGCCGCTGGGGCAGAATTTCGACCTCCTGCCCCACGTGCAGTTCCCCGTCGAGCAGAGTGCCGGTGACAATGGTGCCAAAGCCGCTGAGGGAGAAGACGCGGTCGATAGGCAGGCGGGGACGCCCGCGGTTGGGCCGGGCAGGGGCCTGGGCCAGAATGGTGTCCAGTGTGTGGAGCAGTTCCGGCAAACCCTGCCCCGTCACCGCGGAGACGGGTATCATCGGCGCGCTGTCCAGCACTGTGCCGGAGACGGTTTCGGCAATATCAGCCTGAACCAGCTCCAGCCAGTCCTCATCATCCACCATATCTACTTTGGTGACGGCAATCACCCCGCGGGGAATTTCCAGCAGGTCGAGAATCGCCAGGTGTTCGCGGGTCTGCGGCATTACGCCCTCGTCCGCGGCCACCACCAGCAGGGCGGCGTCGATACCGCCGACGCCGGCCAGCATATTCTTGATGAAGTCCTGGTGGCCCGGCACGTCAACCACCCCTACCGATTCGCCGGAGGGGAGGGTCAGCCAGGCAAAGCCCAGGTCGATGGTCATTTCTCGCTGTTTTTCTTCTTTGAGGCGGTCGGGGTCTATGCCGGTGAGGGCCTTGACCAGGGTAGATTTGCCGTGGTCTACGTGACCTGCCGTACCGATGACGCGCATAGGCTAATCCTGCTCACTGAGAAGCTGTTCAAAGCGCTGTTGCCAGTTTTGGGCGGCCTGGGTGCGGGCCTCAATATCTTCTTCGATGACCTGCAGGAGCAGGTCAATCTGGCGTTCTACGGTCTGGTTGAACTGCTCAATTTTCTGAAGCTGCTGGTAATGCTGGTCCAGGAGCTTCTGCAGGTCGGCAATTTTGGGCATCCATTCAGTGCTTTGTTTTTTCCAGCGCTGTTCGTATTCGGCCTGCCATTTCTGCAGGGCCGACCAGAGGCGGTCTTCGGCCAGGCGCTGAAGCTCCTGGGCCTGGTGCTGTTCGCGCTGGAGCTGTTCCTGGAATTCCTGCAGAGAGGCCAGGGCGCGGCGGTTGAGCTGGTAGTGTTCGGCGTACTTCTCCATCAGCTCTTTGTATTCCTGCAGACGGGCTTCCTGGGCCTCGGCCAGGTCGGTCCAGCGTTTGACCTGCCGTTCCCGCTCGGCAAGCTGGAAGTCGGTGTGTTCGCGGGCGCGGCGGATTTCGTTGCGCAGTTCTTCCAGGGCCACCTCGTACTTGCCGAACTGGGGGATTTGCTGTTCCACCAGGCTGATTTTGCCGCGCAGGGTGTCGAGCTGTTTGCGCAGGTCGGGCAGGTCGGCCTGGAGTTCGGCCAGGCGGCGGGCATCGGTTTCGCGCTCCTGCGCCAGAAGGGTCACGGCCCGGACCCGGTCGCTGAGCTGGCGGCTGAGGGTGTCGAGCTGGGCCTGAAAGCCGGCGACGCTTTTGTTCAGCCGTTCCATTTCGGCGCGGGCCAGGGCAATTTGCTCGTCGAAGCGCTGGAAGCGGTCTACGTCGCGGCGCAGATTGTGCAGGGCCTGGGTATGCGCGTCGAGCTGGGCCGCAAGGTTGGTGGCGGGTTCGGTGGCGCTGTCGGGGCGGGCCGGGGGACGGCGCTCCAGGCGGTGCAGAATGTCGGCCCGGAGGCGGTTGAACTCCTCTTCCAGCTTTGCCACGGCAGAAAGCCGGGTTTGGGCCTCGGTGAGCTGGCCGGTCAGGGTTTCAATCAGACGGGCCTGCTCCTGAAGCTGGTATTCCTGCGCCGCCAGCCGCTGTTCCATCCGGGCGATGAACTGCGGGTCGGCATAGGAGTCTGCCGGATTTTCCGGGCCAGGTGTGGCTTGCGGCTCTTCCATTGGGTGTGCTTGCTCCGTATCGGGGACTGGCATACGGGGAGTATTGTATCACGAGTTGGCAGTGACGGCAAAGGGAAACCGGGCCGGGTGAGGTTCACAGCCGTGGGGGCACGTCGGAGATGATGTAGCGGTGTTTTCCGGCGGGGGTCAGCTCAATCCGGTCGACCTGCTCCAGCGTGACCTGGGTGGCCGGGCCAAAGCGGTTTTGGATGGTTTGTTTGACCTGCGCCAGCCAGGCCGGGTCGGGGGGGTGATGACAGACCAGCCGGATGATGAGCCGGGTGGGTTCCGGCTGGTACACCTGGAAGCGGACCACTTCCGGTTTACTGCGGAAGAGGGCAGAGAAAAACCCCCCGTAAACGAATTTTCCGTCGGGGGTAACCAGCAGGTCGTTCGACCGGCCTACGATTTCTTTGAGGACCGGAAAACTGCGCCC
>RFJV01000064.1 GCA_003694775.1 Chloroflexota bacterium
ACATTTTCGGCGGTGCGTGCGCCTACCACCATATCGTACTCGTCCATTTTTTCCAGCATCGCCGGGAGCGCGTCCGCGGGGTAGGTTCCGTCTGCATCGATAATGGCGACCAGCTCATGCCGGGCGGCCCGGATGCCGGTTTTGAGCGCCGCGCCGTAGCCCCGGTTGCGGGGGTGGTGCAGAACACGGGCGCCGGTCTGCCGGGCGGCGGTGGCCGTGCCGTCGCTGGAACCATCGTCTACCACGATGATTTCGTGGGGGATGTTCTGCCCGGCCAGCACGCGGCGGATATTTTCGACCTGCCCGGCGACGCCGTTTTCTTCGTTGTAGGCCGGGATAATGACCGACAGCGCCGGTGTGGTGGAAAAATCGCCGGTTTCTGCCTCCTCCGGCAGTTCAACAACCGACAGCACAGGCGGGGTTAAATCTTGAACAGTCGTCATAGCGGTCTCCATTCTATTTGACGGCGGTCTGGACACCGCTCTTGTCGCTGAGGTAGACAAAGACGGTGCCGCCGTTGAGAGTGCCGGGAAACTCTTCCACCAGGGTAAATTCCTGCTCCACGCGGTTCAGGATATCGGGGTAAAGTGCCCGCATATGGGGCGGAAAGGTGTACAGGAACCAGGTACGCGGCGCGTCCTGGCGGATGGCTTCCAGCGCGTCCACCGATTCCACCTCCTGCCAGTCGGTCTGGTAGTAGCGGGTGTAGGCAAAGGCCGCCAGACCGGTAGTGGTCACCGCGTCGCCGGGCTGGCGGTGAATTTCCACAAACACCATCGCGGTGTGGTAGTCTTGCTTGGGGCCGTACACAAATGGAATCAGTGCTGACGCGGCCAGCAGGATGGCTATACCCATCGCGGTTCCCAGCCAGGCCAACTGCTGTGGGTCGACCTGCCGCAGGCGAGCCAGCAGAACGGGCAGAACCATCACCCCGCGCAGGGCAATGAGCAGGCCAAAGCCCATAGCGAAGAAGAAGAGCCGCGGCCAGATGTTGTGTCCGGTGGCGATGGTCACCGCGGCCACGATGACGGTCGGGATGAAGAAGAGCTGGGGAACCACAGAGCGGTCGCGCCGCCAGCTTGCCACGCCAATGCCGAACACAATCAGACCGGCGGCAATGACGACCCAGCCGGCCGCGCCGATACGAATACTCTGGATGATTTCCAGCACTGTCCAGAGGGGGTTTTGCCACTCGCCGTAGCTGGCCCCTTCGGTGCGTTTGGTGAAGTCGGCCAGAATTTGGGGAAAGACCAGGGCGTGAAGCTGGAGTGTCAGCAGGCCGGCTGGCACAAAGCCATACGCAAGCCCCACCCAGCCGCGGGGCCGGACAGCGCGGCGGCGGAGCAGGTCGAGCAGGTATATAATGAAGTGGCCGGCGATGACAAAGAGCATGGTCATCTGGGTAAAGACCCCCAGGCTGGCCGTGACCGCATACCCCAGCCAGAGACCGGGCGTTGGGCGGCGGAGACCGCGCACCAGGAGCCAGCTTGAAAGAAGCGTCCAGAAAAGCAGGCCGGTATAGCCGCGGGCGTTCTGGCTGAACCAGATGTGATGGTAGGTCAGGGCCATCAGCCCCGCGCCCAGCAGGGATTCCCGGCGGTCGGTGAGCTGGCGGGCCAGCAGGTAGAAGGCGGCAATACTGCCCACTCCGAACAGAACAGCCGGAAGCCGGAGCGACCAGGCCCCGTCGCCAAAGACAAGGGTGGAGAGCCGGGCCAGGAAGCTAAAAAGGAAGTGCTGATTTTGTGAGTCGTAGGTGGTGGCTATAATACCGAAGGGTTTCTGCACGTAATTGATGTAGGTGGTCATTTCATCCAGCCAGAGGCCGGTGTTGAGCCGGTACAGCCGCAACCCCAGCGCGGCCAGCAGAATCAGTCCCAGCGCCAGCCACTCCCCGCGAGAAAACACCGGCGAGGAGGTGTCGGGGGGCGTGGGGGCGTTCCACACCCGGAGACGGCTCAACAGCAAACCGGCGCCCCCCAGCACAATGAGATTGGCCCGGAACAGCAGTGCCCCGGTCTGCAGGTCCGAAAGCAGAGCGGCGGGAATGGCGGCCGGGTCGCGCAGGAGAGCTATCAGCGCGTCGCCGGACAGCAGAAGACCGGTCAGGATGAAGCCCGCGCTGAGGACGGTCAGCATGTTGGGCAGGATGCGGTGAAATTTTTTCATCATAGGGATAGGCTCAAATCTCGGATTTCAGTGATGGAAGCGGGTCGGCGGATTCCAGGGGGAGGAAGGTAATGCGGGTCAGCCCCCACTGCCGCAGGCGGTGCAGGGCAAGGCCGGCAACAAAGGCCAGCCCGCCGTACAGAAAGTAAAACCAGTGCCAGGGAATGGCCTGCAAGGCGAATTTCAGGCCCCGTTTGCGCCAGAAGAACCGGTAAACCGGGGCGTTGATGACGAGCAGGAAGCTCGCCAGAGCCAGGGCAGTCAGAGCCAGGATGGGCCAGATGGAAAGGCCGGTGAGGCCCGCCAGCAGGGTGGTGGGCAGGAGGGCCAGCAGGGAAAATACGGCCAGCACACTGGCCCGGTTGGAGCTGTCCAGGTTCAGGTCGTTGGCGACCTGCCGGTCGCGCAGGATGAGTTCTGTCCAGGGCAAGGCGCGGCGAAGAACATCGGTTTTGACCAGGGAAACTGCCCCCCAATGTTTGAGGTGTTTGCCCTGCAGGGTTTTATGCAGGCGAATTTTGCAGCCCTGTTTTTTCAGCCGGTAGCCCAGCTCGATATCTTCGATGCAGGGGAAGGGGTAGCCGGTATCGAAGCCCCCCATCTTTAAAAATACATCACGGCGAATGGCGCCGCATCCGCTCCAGAAGGTGGCCGCGTCTTCGTTTCCGGTCTGGTGGACGTAGTGGTGCAGTAGGTTTTTGTACTGGGAGAGGAAGTTTGGCTGTGCTGGCGCGTCGTCGTAAGAGCCGAAGGCCGCGGCCAGGCCGGGATTTTCGGCAAAAATGGCTTTTACCTGAGCAATGGCGTCGGGGGCCACGGCAACGTCGGCATCAATGAAGAAGAGGATGTCGCCGCGGGCTTTCTGCGCCCCCAGGTTGCGGGCACGCGCTGGACCGCCAGCCTGGGGAAGCCGAATTACTTTTGCTCCAAATTCCTGGGCCACCCGCCACGAGCCATCGGTATCGCCGTCGGCGATGACGATGAGTTCGTCTGGTGGTGGTGTGGCGCGGGCCAGGCTGGTCAGGCACTGCCGAAAGTCATTGCCGCCATTGTGAACCGGCGTGACGACAGAGACGGTTGGTACTGTGTCAGACATGGTGACTCTCCTTCCTCGTAAAAGTACGCGGCTCTTTGCTCCCCCCGGTTGTCTGAAATTCAATTGACGATGAATGGGAATAATGAGACGTCTGGAAGCCGTTGCTGGCTAATACTTATCATAAAGGGGATTAATGATAAAAGGATATAAGAACAATATAAAAAAAGTTAGAATTAGAAGCCGGGTAATGAGGTGGCACGGCAAAGCCCGGTAGCGGCAGGGAAATTTGTTAACCAAATTTTATACTTTTCAAACCGGATTCAAACCTGCATCTTGTACAATGATATTATCATAACCATTTATTCAGTTCTTTTTCAACCGCGCCGCCGCAATACCAGATGCACAGAGGGGGACAATCAGGTGGTAGCGTGCCTGTGGGACTCCTAAATATATTGTCCGGCCCAACCAGCCGGCAATATATTGGCAGCGTTATCCCGATTGCTGTGCTCTGGCAAGGCGCGTTTTTGTGAAGAGCGGTAGGAGAGAGGAGGAAGAAATTATGACGACATTATTATTGATTGAGGATGATTACATTCTTTCGGAAACACTGCGGCTGACATTGACCCAAAAAGGGTTCACGGTGGAGACGGCTGGGGATGCCATCACCGGCTTGCAGAAAGCCTATGCAATCAAACCGGACCTGATTATTCTGGATATTATGCTCCCCGGTATGGATGGCTGGCAGGCCTGCGAACGGTTTCGGGAAATGTCGGATGTGCCCATTATTATGCTGACCGCGGTCGGCTCCAACCAGGATATTGTCAAGGGATTGAACCTGGGTGCAGATGACTATATCGTCAAGCCCGTAACCGCCGACGAGCTAACGGCTCGTGTGAAGGCGCTTTTGCGGCGGGTGTCGCGGGTCCCGGAGAAACACAGCCGGGCCAGGGCCAAAATTCTTTCCTGCGATTACCTGGTTGTAGACCTGGACAAGCACGAGGTAACTGTTGACGGGAAGCGGGTTGACCTCAGCCCCACGGAGTTCCGTCTGCTGTCGGTGTTAATCCGGCACAAGGGTCGCATGCTGCCCCACGAATTCCTCCTGAACGAGGTCTGGGGGCCGGAATACGTGGGCGATATTGACTACCTGCGGCTGTATGTCAGCTACCTGCGGCGGAAAATCGAAAAAGAGTTCAACAAGCCCAGCCTGATTCATAACGAATGGGGGGTCGGCTACCGCTTTGGTTGAGTACCGGACCGGAATTCTAATTGTTTTCCAATTGTTCTCTCACAGCTTTATGATATTTTTTCCTTAAACTAAGGACAGTTCTATCATTCAGGTGTTTTATTGGTGCACCCGGTATAGGCTGTCCTATACCTTAAAATCCAGATTGATGGGGGTTGCCAGGTTGACCTGAACGGTTCTGAACAAATACATGGTTCTACCTGGAGCGGTTTGATGTCTAAAATCCTGTTAATCGATGACGATTCGATGGTTCTCCAACTGCTGAAGCACTTTCTGGAGAATGAAGGTTACCTGGTAAAAACAGCCAACACCAGCCGTGACGGCCTGGAATTAGCCCGGCACCAGCCGTATTTTCTGGCAATTGTCGACCTGCTGATGCCGGTGGTGGATGGCTACGAAGTGTGTCGTCGATTGCGTGAGCTGGGGGTAGAAAATATCCTGGTGCTGACCGACCGTCAGGATGAGCGAAGTGTTATCCGCGCCCTGGAAGTGGGCGCGGATGCTTATTTATACAAGCCGTTTGAACTGCCGGTTCTGCTGGCAAAAATCCGCACCTTACTGCGTCGCTCTGGCCTGCACACCCCCCAGATTTGCCGGCAGTACGATGATGGACATCTGCACATAGACCTGGACCGCCGCCTGGTGGAGCTGGACGGCCACACAGTCCAGCTCACGGCCACCGAGTTCCGCTTGCTGGCCATCCTTCTGCAGAACGTGGGGCGGGTGGTCCCGCATGAGGAACTCATCAGCAAAATCTGGGGCGGCAGCAAAAAATCCGGCCTGACCTCCTTGAAGCTGTACGTCTATTACCTGCGCCGCAAAATTGAAGACCAGCCCAAAGACCCTTACTACGTGCTGGCCGAGTGGGGCATTGGCTACCGCCTGCGCGAGCCGGCAACCGAATCCCTGCCGGAGAAGTAGGCCCTGCCGTCCTCCCCCGTTGTAACTCTTTCTACACCTCATTTCCTCCTGCTGGACTCCCATTCCCCTATGCGCCGCATCCTCTACATCTTCAGCAGTTTGAGCGGCGCAAATTCCACTTCTAACTTTTGTTTCCATCTTCTAACCCTTTTCTAAGGGTGCTCCCACATCTTTATTATGAACTCCTGTTATATTGTGGGGTGTGGTTGGGCGAGGTGCGTTTGCACCGCGCCGGGTCACTGACCAACGGAAGGGTCCTTTGCC
>RFJV01000441.1 GCA_003694775.1 Chloroflexota bacterium
CACCGATACTGGAACCGCGTCAGGCACGTCTAACGGGTGGGAGGTGATGGTGACCCGATAGTTTCCTGTGCGAAACGGCTGATGCGGTATCATAATTAACTCCAGCCGCAGAGTGTCTCCCGGCGGTATCGGTGGGGTGATAGCGGTACCACTCATCTTGACCGTCCGTGTCGCTGGTATCACCGGCTGATGCGTCGAGGCCGCCTTCTGCGGGGATGGCTCACCGACAGCAGGGGCGCCGCGAGAGGCGGCCCCGGAAACCCGCGAGCGGAAGTATTCTACGGTTCTCACTCGTTGAGTTTGAGTACGGATTACCCGGTCTATCCCAACCGCCTGGCGGGTTATATTGTCGCTGAACCGGCCTATCTGCCGCCCGGTTGTGCCGCCCAACATCTGAGCCAGCCCAGACAGCCATTGGGTACCCGTAGATACCCCCCTATAAGCCCGGCTTTGAACTGCGTCGACCTGCTGAATTTTCTGGCGGGTCCCCGACGGGGACCCGTCCATCCGGGAGACCGGTAGCAGACGGTGCGGTGTATCGGTCTCCGGGGCCGGTAAAGTCTCCTCCTCTGGTGGCAGAAACGTGCCGTTCAGCCGGAAAGCAAAAGCAAGCTGACCCGCCGAGTCCTCAGCATACAGACGGTAGCGGCACTGCACATTTCCGGTGTTTATAATTTCCAGCCCGCTCCGCCGGATGCATTTATTCCGCTGGTAGCGGGTCATCCCCACTGCCGCCATCACGGCGACCAGCAACGTCAGCAGTCCGGCCACCACTCCCCCGCCAATCCACAGTACGGCACGGGTCAGAGAACTCCGGGCCACCCTCTGCCACCACGAGGGAGGCGGCGGTGGCGGAGCTACCAGTTCAAGGGCAACCTCTTCGGTGACAATATGTTCCAGCGGGTCCGCCACCCGGATGGTCATCTGGTAGATTCCGGGAGAATACTGCCGGCTGTCCAGGCGGACACCAAACGGCGGTGCGGTCTGGCGGGCCAACAGCCGTCCATTCCACAACCATTCAATAAACTTTATTCCGGTCAGAGTATCCACCGTTGCCGTGATGGTCGCCGGCTCGCCGATGGTGATTTGCCCATCCGGTACGGAGACGGTCAACCGGATAGGCGGGACAACCACAATCCTCAACCGCACTTTACCCTGATTGCCGGCCCGGTCCACAGCCTGAATGGTCAGAAAATGTTCGCCGGCGGGGGCTGTTGTGGTGTCCCACGCAAACTCAAAGGGCGCGGTTGTCACTTCGGCCAGCAGTTCATCATCCAGAAAATAGGCCACAGACTGCACCGCCGCGGGGCTGATAATGTCTGCCCCAAGCCGGACCTGCCCCGATACCTGCTCACCGGCGGCAATTCCCTGGGGAATTATCTTGACTTCCCCCGGAACAGCCAGGAACTGCCCCTGCACGGTGGCCTGGCCGCGGTCGGTGACCAGCCGAATTTTCAGCGGGTGCGTCTGACCGTCAGCCGGTAGCCGGGATTGAAATTGGATTTGATAGACCTGCCGCAGGGTCTTTTCCAACATCAACAGGGCATTACGAGCCTGCTCTGCTTGCGACACGGCGAAATACTGTCCACCGCTGGCTGTCGTTTGCCGGGCCAGGGGAGAAGCACCGACCTGCTCCCCAAATCCGATAAGGTACAGCGACACACCGCTCTCCCGGAAGCGGTTCAGGAGTTCGGTAGAGGAAGGGGGTGTCCCGGCATCGAGCCGGTCGGTGAGAATGATGACTGCTTTGCGCCCCCTAGAAAACCGCCCCAACATTTCTACCGCCTGTTCGGCGGCCTGGTAGAGAACCGCATTTCCGCTGACCCGGCTCAAACGCCCCACCGCGGCCTGAAGGGCTTCGGTGTTATTGGTAAAACTGTATTCCAGCACAACCTTATCGCCGCAGGTCAGCAGAGCAGTTTTATCTTTTGGCTGTAACCGGGCCAGGAAAGAGAGCACCGCGGCTTTCATTTCGGCCAGTGTATGGTCAGAAGTGGCGGTGTTAATAATGAGCACCACCCGTAAGGATTCGTTTTCTAGAAACTGCACGGTGAAATCGGTTACCGGCTGGTCAGTTTCACCTTCCTGCACCTCAAAATTTTTCTGAGATAATCCTATCATCGGGCCGGCGGCATCGGCTACCGCCACCGAGGCGCGCACATAGGGAAAATGTTGGCTTTGCAGGTCGGTAAAGGCCGCCCAACCCGTTTCCTGCTGGGCCAGGACCGGCCTGACCAGGCCAGCCACCAGTAATATTCCGCCCCCCCACAGCAGAAGGGCGATAGTACATTTTCTCAATCGTACCACCCTTCTACCTCATCATCAGAAAAGGACGGTTTCCTGGAAGAGACCTTTGCTTTCATTTTAATCACCGGGCGGTATCCGGCCTCCTGCTCACCATTCTCCTCTTCCCATCCGGTAATCAACACTGTCTCAAGTTTGGCGGCAGACGTAGAGGGGGGTGAGGAAGCGTCCCCGGTTTGAACATTGTCCGGTGTTTCCTCCATTGAAGGAGCATCTGCCGATACTGCACCCCAATCCTGGGGGACT
Organism: Chloroflexota bacterium; assembly: GCA_003694775.1. Lineage (GTDB taxonomy): Bacteria > Chloroflexota > Anaerolineae > 4572-78 > J111 > J111. The sequence continues at coordinate 2,551 of RFJV01000441.1, forward strand.
ATCCGGCCGGCCGGTTCAGCAGTTTGAATGACACCGGTGTCGGGGGCCGAAATTTCCGGTCGACCGGTCGTCGGAGCGTCCGTCTTTCTGTCTTCGGTTTCTCCAGAGACCGATGGAGGGACTTCTACAGCCGGTTCGGCATTATCACTCTCCAGTAAGAATGAATCTGCCGCCGGCAACGCTTCTGCCGGTGCTTCATTTTCGGCGGCCATCTCCACCTGATTTTGCGGTGTTTCTCTGGCTTCCCCGTCCGACCACCAGGCTTCTGCCTCTGGCGATACCGGAGGCAAGGGACGAACTGGGGGGAGTACAGCTTCCGGTTCTGACCACCATTTCTGAGCTTCTGCTTCTCTCTCTGGTTCTTTCTTCGCCGGAGCGGGTGGTGGCGAGGGCGGCGACTGCAGACGGACCAGCATTGTATTATCCTCGGTCTCGGCCAGGATACCCCATTCTGCGGTTGTTTCCGGTGAGCCGGAAGGAGTCTGTATTTCCGGCTGGGCTGTTTCTTCGCCCCCGGCAGACAGGCCTTCCGCTGGTTGAGGTTCCCCGTCCAGAGGGGTGACGCCGTCGGCGGGGAGCAGGCGCAGGCGATGTTGAGCAAACGGCATTACCTCGATAAGCTGAACAGCGACGACTTCTTCTCCCGGATAAGACCGGGGGGCAGTGGCTCGAACCACCAGGCGGTGTTCTCCGGCCAGTGGGTGGTCACCCCGATGGTATATCCGCAGGGGCACGCGCCGTTCTGCCCCTGCGGACAGGATAGGTCCGGGGGCCAGCTCAAAGCAATCATCCGGCAGACCTTCCAGCTCCAGATTCACCCGTACACCCGATACCTGTCCCCGGTTTGCCAGCACTACGGCGCCTTCCAGAGTACGATGAGGCCGGAGCCGCGTGCCCGGCAGTTCAATGCTGACGGCAAGGCTCTGGCCGCTCTCCGCCTGTCCCGTTGGGAGGAGCGTTGGGGTATCGGTTTGAAATGTTAACGTAAAATCACCAATCTGGAACTGCATCCCGTCCACCAGCTCGATAACCGCCAGTGGAGACAGGGCGCGTTCCTCATCTCCGACCCAGACCGGCATAGGCGTGTCGTCCAGGTTGACCAGCTTATAGACGGGCTCTGCGCCCGGCAAAACCACTATCTGGGCATGCAGAGCGGCCACGTTCCGGCCAAACTGTTCTTCCAACACAATATCATTGGCAGATGCACTGCCAATATGAATGAGTTCCTTCTCTAACGTATGGGTTTTATTCCATCCCGATGGTGTGGTAATTTCCAAAACAGTCATGATTAAGCCACCAGCAGAGCCTTTTGGGCCAATCGATTCAGACTAAATTCCAGTGCATCCGCCAGAATTTGACGCAACTGTTGGGGAGTAAGTGTGGCGTCTGGCGGCAGAGACAGCAAATCGCCCCTGGTCACCAAATCCATCATCCGGGCAATCAGGTCTGCACGGCTGTGCTGGCCGTCCAGAAAGGGAATCAGGTAATAAGCCGGCTCATCTTCCAGAATAACCGGCTCATGCCGCTGGTTGACCACTCGCTTACCGTGCTGGGCGTCCAGACGAACAATATCGCTGGCTCTGGGATATGGTCCCGGGGTCAGGGTAAATGGAAACGGTTGCGTATGCAGTTCTACTATCCCCAGGGCAAATCCTTTGAGCAAAACCGAGCCGACCGTTTGGACCATATCCTGGTATCCTGCTGTGCTGACCAACGGCGGGGCGGCGGGGGATAATCGAGTTCTGGCCTGTTCCAGCAAGTCCCGAAACGAGATAGACTGAGGCCAGAGGTCTGCCAGGCAAAGCAGGGCGGCCTTGTTGATTGCCTGCCGGGTAGATAGGGAGGCGCCATGAATACCCTGGAAGACGACCTCATCGGCCTCGAAGATGTCCTGGGTGGGGCTTACCGGCCGCACCGAGGCGGCAACGTACAGGTCTAACAGCCGCTCCGGCGAGACTGCACGTTCCAGTTGAATCTCTTGCTGGCACAACAATGCCTGCCGAAAAGCTCGCAGGTATAGAAAATCCATCACCTGTTCCAGCGTGACGGGGTCAAGTGGAATGCCCATCTCCTGAAGGCGGTGAGTAATATGTGCCGGCAGGTACTGTGTTATCAGGGCGGATGACTCCGCGTCGGCGATGTACTGCAGGCCGTGCAGGCCGGCCTGTTCGACAAACTGGTAAAGGTACAAGGGCGTATTGTGCGTCTCAAAATGGTCGTGCAGAAGGTATTCTTCGGGCTGGTCTTGCAGTAATTTCTGGATGCTCTGCAGAATCAGGTGGTTGATTTGCAGAGCCTCTGGCAAGGTGCTGGAGAGGGTGGGTACGGTCTGGGTAAAAAAATCGAGTACGGCGCGACCATGTTTTACCCGGTCAAACGGATTATCGATGCCGCGGGTGAAGTAGAGCATCAAATGGCGTGCCTGGGCATGCATATACCAGCCGGGGTATACGTTGAAGCTGATATAGGCTACCCCTTGTGGCTTGAGGTGCTGGCGACAGATGTCCAGAAGCTTCTGCTGAACCGCCTGGGCAACCCAGGAATACACACCGTGGGCAATGATGTAATCAAACTGTCCATATTCCGGCCCAATGTCCATCAAGTCCTTTGTCCGCAGGGTGATATTTTTCAAGCCTAACGCGTCCACTTTAGACTGTCCGGCGGCAATTTGCCGCGACGACAGGTCCAGGCCCAAAAATTCGCTTTCTGGAAGCTGGCAGGCCATCGGGATGAGGTTGCTGCCATCGGCACAGCCTATCTCCAGCACCCGGCACTGCTGTACCGGGGCGGGCTTCATACCAAACAAAACAGCCCGCGCGGCAATGTGCGCCGGGTGGGTATGCGGTCGCGGGATAGACGGATACGGGACAATATCATAACTATAAGGGGTCTGGTTCATCAGGTTCTCCCATCAATAAAGCGGCACTGGCAATTGTCTGCAAGGCATCGTTTACGATTTGTGGGAGCCAATGATTCTCTCCGAGTTCGCGGCGTATCTGGTCATCCGGATTCAGGCTCACTTCCCCGGTTTGTAATCGGGTAGACAGCCAATCTACCAGGTCGGCAGGAGAATGATGCCCGTCTAACAGCGGTAGTAGGAGATAGTTTATCCCCTCCAGTTTGATATTTTCATGCCGCAAATTGGTAATAATATCCGCCCCGTTTGCCGCCTGGTATCTTGCCAGAGGGCTGGCAACTGGATGGTCCGTTACCCGGCAGGAAAACGGCGACGGGCTGATGTGCAGTTCTACCAAATCATCGTTGTACCCGTAAGCCTGAAGCAGATTGGCTCCTAACAACTGGCGGTCCATTTCCAGTGGAGACGGCTCATCGGGGGGACGACCGTACACGCTGGTGAAAGCGGCCCGGTACAGGGCGTCGAAAGAAACGGCCTGGGGCCATTGCCGGCTCAAAATCAGCATCGCCGCCTGAGTGACCGGGTGGTCGGTGGTCATCACATCCCCCTTTGGGCCGCGAAAGGTCACCGGCTGGTTGTCCGGAATGGTGGTGTCGACCGGGTCTGGCAGGGCAGACGAGGCGACATAAAAACGGGCCAACCGTTCTGGCGGCAGTTTACTCTGTAAGGCGACCTCCTGATGGCACAAGAGGGTCTGGCGAAAGGTACGATTGCGCAGAAAATCCATATATTGTTCCAGTTCTACCGTGCTTTTAGCCATCTCCCGCAGTCTGGACAAAACAGACGCCGGCAGGTGATGGGCCAGCATGGTCTGGAACTGTGCTTCGGCCAGATATTTCAAACCGTGGTTGGCGGCCCGCTCCACAAACTGGTAAAAATAAAGCGGTTCGTTGACCTGGGCCAGCTCATTATGAAACAAATAGGCGTCGTCCTCCTCCGGCACAAACCGGTCGCGCACATAATGCACATAGGAATGCAGAAAGCTGGCATGGGGCGTGCTTTGCGCCAGGATAGAATCGGCCAGAAAATCCAGCAAGGCGCGGGCCTGGTCAATTCTGGTTTGGGGGTCCGTGATGTTCCGGGTATGGTAAAGCATCATCTCCCGCACAGCCTCATGCAGACGCCAGCCAGGGTAGGTGTTGTAGCTGATATAGGCTACCCCATTCGGAGAAAGATGTTCCCGGCACACGGCGAGGATTTTTTCCTGTACCGGACGGGGGGTCCAGGAAAATACCCCATGGGCAATAATGTAATCAAACTGCCCCAGGCGGTGGTCAATATCCATAATATCCATCTGAGACAGTGTAATATTCCCCAACCCAAGCGACTTGATAACAGTCTGTCCCTCGGCAATCTGCCGCGCCGACAGGTCTAACCCCACAAACTCGCTGTGGGGGAGGGTCAGCGCCATAGGGATGAGATTGCCCCCTCCGGCACACCCTAGCTCCAGCACCCGACAGGCCGCAACCGGCGGGGGGTCCATCCCCAGCAAGGTGGCGATGGTCGCCAGCCGGTCGGGGTGGGTTTGGACAAATGGACGGCTGGTATAGGGGATTTCCTCGTAGCTATCCGGGAGAGGGAGAGTCATCGTCATGATTACCGGGTTCTGGTGCGGTGCCGTTCTGCCGCGTAGGCCACAATATTGGCTCCCAGTTCTACCGCCGCCCGAATTTCTTCCCGTGAGGCCAGCCGTCCGCGGCGTTCTCCTTGCCAGACCATTCCGTAATTGTTGGGACTAAGAATAACGCCCTCCCCAAATTCCAGACGAGGTTTGGCCTCGGTGGGATAGCCGGCAGGCGGCGCGGCAAAAAAATGAGGGTACGAAAGGATAGGGTGTCCACGTTCTACTGCTTCCACTTTGATATCCTTTGCCGCCAGAAACTCCCTGAAGCTCTCTTCAGCGGCTTCATCAAGACTTTCCAGGAACAGGGTTCCTTTCCCGCGGTAAATATAATTTCGCAGGCCATTCATCACGCCGGCACTTAATTCAAATGGCCCCTGTCCGACCAGATAAACCAGCGCATTGCCCACAATTCCAGGCCCCAGGGCAACATTATCCTCCACCCATACCCGATAGTGACTGCCGAAATTAAGCTGTTGAGCCAGGTAGGTCATCCCCCGTCCCTGACGCGGCTCGGCCACATCGCCCACATAACTCACAGCCACTCTGATATCCGGCCATGCGCCCACCTGACGGCGAAAACGCAGGTCTATCTCATCCGGGCCGGGAAAAAGCGGGTCCCTGGCATTCAGAAACACGGAATCGCGCCGGCTTCGCCAGACCCGGGCCAGCTCCACCGCCTCATCGTCGCCGGGAGTGGTTTGCACAGAGATGGAAAATTCATGCCGGATATACAGGGGAGAACCATCCCCGCGGGCGCTTGCTTCTGAACGAGGCTGACTCTCACCATAGTTCAAAACCAGTATGAAAGTTCCTTCTATCTCCCGTCCGATGTCATAGGCCACCGCCTGGGGCAGGACAATGGTACGGCCCAATCCATCCACCGCCACCCCCGGTAAAATATACAGCGATGTATCCGGCGGGTCGCTGGCAATCACATCCAGGCCGGTCAAAATTCCGGCCCCGTGTCCAAACAAGTTGTGCAGTTCCTGAACCCGGTTATGATACTGATGCGCCTCATCCCACACCGAGGCGGTCACCGTCATACCATCAAAGGGTTTTATTTTTTTGTCAGGATACCGCTTAAGCAGGTCTTCCAGCTTCCAATTAGACACAGTTACAGTTCCTCCTGATTTGACCAGATTGCCGAGGCATCGGTTCCTGCCGGTGGATGGCCTGGTGGTGGTTCAGGTTCGACATCTGCCGGCGAGGCGATATCTGAAGAAGGGAGGGTTTCCAGATGCAGGTGATACACCGTGTGGGCCGGCTTTTGCCGGTCGATAATCGCTTCGATGGCCCGGCGTCGAATGGCTTCTAACTGCTCCTGCTGTTCTGGCGTTTCGGCCTGAATGGGGGGTACTCGCAGAACCACGGTAAATGTATGGGGGATATTGCCATACCCCAGGGCAATTTCCGGCCCCAGTCTGGCCTCTGACCCCAGAACAAAATTATTAGAACGCTGTTCCACCACCTCGGCCTGTTGACCGGTGTAAAGCTCCAGGGCTTTTACCAATCCCCATCGTGTTCCCCGGTGCCGGTGCAAAGCCATTGCCCACTGCAGAAGCTGTCGCTGTTGGTGTTCAGACCAATGGGCGTCCAGGTCAACATTTAACCAACGGGCCAGCCACGGTAAAAAGTGGGGCGGCGTCAGTTTGGGGTCGAAATAATTTTCCAGCCCTTCAAGCTGGATGTCGATGGGGTGCCAGAAACTTTCAAAGAGCATCAGGAACCGTCCCATCAATTCATCCTGCTGGTAAATGGCCGGTAGATATTTCAGATATTTGCTCCTGGATAACACCGAAATGCGCACCGTTTCAGCATCCAACACCCGGCCCCGGTTATCTGCAACCTGTGCCTCTCCGGTCAATACAGCATCCTGGTCCAGGCGGGCAACAACCGCCTCAGCCTGAAACTCATACTGCCGGTGTGCTGGCAAAGACATCGACAGCGGCCAACGCAGATATTGGTGGTCTGCATCCGTATCCAGAGACGGCATCAGGGTGGGATACTCTTTTGGCGGGCGATAATCTTTTAGCGTCAATTCTGCCGGCAAAGTCAGCGTTAAGGTCAGGTGCTGGACCGGCGCGTAGGTCGTCAGCCGGGTATAAAACGTGACCGTTTCGCCAGGGTAGCGGTTGTAAAAATTCACTACGTGGTCAATACCAACAGAACTGCCGTTGGGATTTTTGGCGCGGTAGTGTTGAAAATGCATTCCTAATCTCCCAGGCGGGTGGTCGTAATTTGGTGGGCTAACGAGCAGTACAGCATATCCGGCTCTGCTCTGACCCGGTTTTCAGACACCGGCTGGAGCATCTTTTCCTGCTTCTCCGAGGCGGGCGATTGTTCCTCCGCCGGGACCACCGGTCTGGTATAAACAGAAACATCCAATACGTGTTTAACCCCCGGTGTCTGCTGAATGAGGGAGAAAATTTCCGCCACGTACAAATCCCGACCAAACGGCCAGCCTTCATAACCGGGTTCGGCTGGATTATCGGCCAGTGGAAGCGGCGTAATAAAGTGGTTAAGCCGGTCAATCACACTGGCCGCCACTTCATCCGGCACCCGGTAATCATCGGGGACAATCTCTGCCCGAACCTGGATACCAAGATACTGCGGCTCGCGCACCCGCAGGATGGTGGTCAGCAAGCGGAAGTCGTCCAGGTACTGGGTGACTTCCTGAACCAGCTTGTCATCCACATGCAGGGCGGCCAGGTTGCCGGCACGCAAGGCCTCGGCCACGGCAGGAACAACCAGCAGTTCCACCACCCCCGACGGAATCTGCCGGCCAGACCGGTCCGGGGGATTACATTTGACCCGCCCCACCCGCCGGGTGGCTTTTTTAGCCAGGCTTTCAAAATCCTCTGCAGTCACGGCTCTGGACTGGGCGCGCAGTTCACGCTGCATCCGCATCTGGGCCTCTTCCAGAGTTTCCTGGTCCCGTCCGCCGGTTGCCGGCACCAGGTTGACGACCCGGTCGATATACGGGACAGCACGCTTCAGCACCTGAATCTGGCCGGCAGGAACATTGCCGATAACGCCGCCACCGTAGCGATAACGAGCAAAGCGAATGCGGCTGCCGGTCTCCGGAATTCGGCCATACTGCCGTACCGAACCGTCCTGCTGGCGTACTGCCGGCCCAAAGCGAACTTCCCCGGTTGCCGTATCCAGCACAAAATGACGGTCGTAACGGCTAGAGGCGGAGAAGTCGGGAACAGACTGCCAGGGGACAAAAACCATTTCGCCGTTTCTGTTTTCCTCCACCTCAACGGTTTCACCATCCTGCAGTGCCAGCAGGGGTGCATGTTGTACGCGGAATATCTGTCCGGGTTCGCCGTTGCTGATGCCCAGGATTTCATCGGTGACAATCACCGCATGGGAAGCCCGCACCGTAGCTCCCAGGGTAAAAGCCTCAACGCGGGTAATGCGGGGGGACTCGCTGTATACCCCCTGTTCGGGACGGCGCTGGTCAAACCGACAGCGTATCCAGTACCCGTTCCGACCATTGACCACGTCGGGCCGCATAGACAGCGGCAAATAAAAGACCATCTGGCCTTCTTCATTGTTCAGCCCGCCGGTGGTATCTCGCTCACCGTGGTGGGTGCTGGGGGTAATTTCCTGCCATCGTCCGTCGCCCAGGGAACACTCCCAAACCAGTGGGGGGTCCTCGCGCCGAATACCAACCGCCTGCGTCTGCTCACACTGAAAGACAAGCCGCAGAATGTAACCGTTCAGCGGCTGGGTTTCATCAAAACCCAGATAAAAGGTATCGCCCTGTTTGGGTTCTACCTCGTCGAACACGACGCAAGGTTCTACCCCCAGCCGGGGTAAGTAATTTTTCTGGAATTCTTTGTCGCGTCGCAGTTGAACCAGTTTGGGCGGTTGAATGACCAGCCGGTTATCGGTGGTAAAAGTAATCTCTGGCCGCTCCTCGGTTTCCCGCGTTGCGGCCTCGGTGCCGGCGGGGACCACCACCACCGTATCATCTTCTGGGCCAATGGGAAACGGCGTAGACAGCCGGAAGGTCAGCTCCACACTGGCACTGCTGGCCGGCTGTAGCCGGGTGCCCAACAGTTCCAAAAATTTAATGTAATTTTTTTCCGGCACCCGGTTGAGCCGGTATATCATCTGCTCGGTCATCCAGGCAAAGAGTTCAATCAGCGTGATACCCGGGTCGCTCAAATTGTAATCGGTCCACTCAGGACAGTAAGAAATAATCCGCCGTCGGGCCTCGTCAACCAGGTCTTTTTGAAAGCGTAAATCATCCAGGTTAGGTACGGGTAGCGACATCTATCATGCTCCTTGAGTATGCCACCAGAGGCGTTTATTCCTCACCCATCAAAAAGAAGGGGTAAACAATACTGCGCGGGTCATGCGTGTCCTTCACCTGATACCGGATTTCAATTAACACCATCGCATCGTTGTCCGGTGAAGGAGACACCAGGACATCCTGCACCGTTATCCGTGGTTCCCAGCGAGCCAACGCCTCCTGCACATAATGGATAAGCAAACCTTCTGTTTCAGCATTGTTGGGGGCAAAAACCAGCTCATGAATTCGACAACCAAACTCCGGACGCATCACTCGCTCACCGGGGGCGGTGCCCAGAATAATGAAAATAGACTGTTCAATATCCCGTTCGCCGCCTACCAGGGCGAGTCTGCCGCTGGAATCGAACTGCAAGGGAAACGCCAGCCCTTGCCCCAAAAACTCCCTGTTTCTGATGCTGTCCACCTCACCCTCCAATCAATACGGTTGCCGCTCCCGGCGGGGCAATTGTCGTGCTGACCGATACACCAGTCGCCGGATTGACACCGGTGACCTGGCTTGTCACCCGTGCCGCAGGCCGCCCGCCAATGAAGACGGTGGCGCTTCCCATTGTAATACTTCCGGTGCAGGTTGCTCCGCTCACCATATCTCCCACCACCGCGGCCGGCATACCGGCAATCAGCACATTCGGCACACCGGGGCCGGTCACTGCATCACCGGTCACGGTCAAATCCCCCACTCTGGCTGCAGGAAACATCGCCTGTCACCTCCTCCTAATTTATCTTGACCATACCACCCTGAATCTGCACCATGGCCCCGCCTTTCACCTCGGTCTGAGCCGAGCCGTTGATGCTGACCTGCGTCCCCTTGATTTGGCTGACCGCCGTACTTTCCAGAGACAGGCCGCCATTGGCTTTAATGGCCCCCTTCCCTTTGGCCGAGACGACCAGTTCGGTGCAGTCCAGAGTCAATTTCTGGGCACATTTCAGGGTCATATTTTGCCGTGCTTCGATAGTTACCGTATTCGTATTGGAATCCAGCACAATCTGGTTTGTCCCGCTTTTATCTTTAACCGTCACCTTCTCCGCTCCGCCTGTATCATCCAGGATTATCTGGTGGCCGGATTTTGACTTAACCAGAATTTGTTCCTCTTTCTGCTGGTCCTTAAAAATAATCTGGTGCCCACTGCGCGATTGTATTACTCTCTGGTTGACTTTCCCATCACTGCCCACGGCCTGGTCAATAGGGAGCGGCGGCTTATCCTTGCTGTTCCAAAGTCCGCCCAGAATATAGGGCCGGTGAATCTGTCCATGTTCAAAGCCAACCAGCACCTCATCATTGACCTCCGGCAACCAGTAAATTCCACAATCTGCCCCCCCGCCGGGACCAGACATCCGAATCCAATCACTTTCAATATCATCGCCCAACCAGGGATACTTGACCTTAACATACCCCCATCCCTTTTCCGTATTTTTGATATTGGTCACCACCCCAATTGCCAATCCTGGCATTAAATGATGGGCACTGTGTTCACCTCGCGGCTCCAAAAATCGGAGAGTCATATTGGGCTGTCTGCCGCTGATGCTGAAATGAGTTTCATACCCGTGCTCAGAAAAAATATGCGTTGCCGAAGTGACAAAATAATTCCCGCTAAACCGCTGTCCCACTCCTTTAATAGAAACGGTATAACCGGCCTTGACTTTGGGATGCCCCCAACAAATGCCTTCTGCCTGGATAAACTCGTTGCCAATATCATCGGCCACCCCTCTGGCCAGCGCGTTAGCTTCTTCCACCGTGGCCACGGGCTGGCGGGTCACTATTTCCTCCGCCTGGCTGAAGGCCTGGCGAGCTGTTTCTCCACCGGTTTTGGAAATTCCTCCCTGTTTAATAGAAGGCGTGGCCTGCCCTTTGATAACCACTTTTTTGTCCTGGTCCCATCCCAGGACCGTCACTTTATCCACCTGATGCACCGCAGACAGAACAGGTCGAAAATGTTTCAGACGTTTGCCAAACTCCAGCTCCGGCCCTTTACCCAGACTGGCATCCCCCTTCTTAAAGTAGAGTTTGTTTTCTGCCGCAAAAAATTTGTACCCCAATCTTGCCGCCCGTCCGGCCAGAAATTCCATATCGGTTTGATTATTCTGCAAAATGTAGGGATAAGTTACTCTGGTCGTATCCACCTCTGCCGACAAGCCCACTTCACCAGCAATCTTCCGTACCAGGTCGCTATCCGTCACGTTCAAGAAGGTACGGCTTTTTCTCCCCCGGTGCAGACGGTGAGAACGGTTATACCCCCGCACCAGCACCATCGTTTCCCCCTGGTCGGAAAAGCTGGGCTCCAGGGCCGTAATTTCTCCGATTATCAACCGCCCCTCCACGCCATCGATGGCTTCCTTGGCCGAGATTTCCACTCTCTTGCCCAACTCCAGCAGATTGCTGTCTACCCACTGCAAGGAGTTATCAGAAAGCAAAATAGTGAACATCTCCGGTACATAAAGGCTGGTATCCACCACAATTTCCACCACATCGGCTACCAATTCCTCCGGTGCATCCCGACCATCAATCTTGATAAAGAATTGCGATAGGAATTCCATACCCATTCGCCACGCTCCAATACAGCTTTACGGCAGAGGAGTTAGCTTCAACACCTGCCCTGGATACAGCTTGCCCGGATGGTCCAGATGATTGGTTTCGGCAATATGCCGCCAGCAGGCCGGGTCGCCATATTCCTGGTAAGCAATCCAATCCAGACGCTGTCCCTCTTCTACAATCCATACCCGCCGCGCTTCGCTTCGCGAGGTAGGATTTTGAGGGCGCATCAGTTCTTCAACCTGCTTAAACGTCACCGTGACCTCAGCCCTCAATGGCGTTCCGTTGGCCGCAAACAGGGTAAATTTCTGCTCGATATTGCTGATAACCGCCTTAAACGCCAGAAATCTTCCCCACTGAAAGCGGCACTGCGGCGGTTCACTCAACCCGGTCTTGGGGTTCTTTTTCTGGTTATCCACCTCCGCCATTTCTATCAAGGTCTGATACTCGTCACGGACATCCCGACTGCCCCCATCTTTGGTCGTGTCGAACAGAAATGTCACCGTCATATCCTGGGCTTCACTTCCGGCGTACACCAACCGGGGCGCAGAACTGCCCTGACTGGGGACCTCCTCCCACTTGAGCGCATGAGCAATGCTGAATTCAGCCGGATTAAAATGGCATCGAATCTCTTTGTGGTTACTGAGATTAACGATTTTTGCTTTCTGGACGTTAAACTCCATCCCGCGCCTCCCCAATTACACTAGAACGGCCAGCGCTCCCGCTCCACCGAGAGCAGACGTTTGACCAATGGATAGACCTGCCGGGCCAGCGCATCCAAATCTGGCCTGTTCTGTTTTTCCTCAGCTCCAGGCATAGATGGCTGGTCGACGGCTCGCTGGACAATCCGTTTACCGGCATCAGATACGGGTGACGGCAGAGTGTTTTCCGCCGGAACGCGCTGGACAACATCCTGATGGTCAGCTTTTCCGGTGGAAGCGCCGGCCTCTCTCCACTGACGTGTCTCCCTGCGGCTGGCGGCTCCTGAATAGTCGGGACGCGCCAACGGCAGCGGCATTTTCCCTGCTTGAGTGCCCGCCCCAGGAGATGTTTTTTCCGTCCCAGGTTCACCGGCAGATGAAGCGAAGGATTCCGGGCCGCGGTGTGGCGGCGGAACATCCTCCAACCGGGCAGAAGTCTGGGGAAGCAAGGCCATCTTTTCCACCGGTTTTGTTTGCAAAAGCCGGAGCTTCCCCGGCAGTCCGGGGGTCGCCAGAGGAAGTTCAGCCTTCGCCGGAACGGGCCGCTCGGCCCTGGCTTCCGGGACATCGCTTCTTTTTTCTACCACTGACGCCTCTGCCCGCGGCCCCTCCCTCGGACGCGGCGGAACCGGCGGCTCACCCTCCCCCGGCA
>RFJV01000442.1 GCA_003694775.1 Chloroflexota bacterium
AATCTCTAATCCCCTTCCTTCCCCATTCGCTGGTGAATCAGGCCAATCACTTCGTCTGCGCTTTCTTCGATGGGCTTGTCGGTGACATCTATCATGGCAAATCTGTGCCGCCGGAACAGTTCTCTGGCGGCCTCAACTTCCTCATACAGGGTGGTCAGGCTGGAGTAAGGAATTTTGCCGACCAGCCCCAGCCGGCGCTGTCTCTGCCGGCGATGGTCTGCCAGTTGAGGCGGGTCAATCAGCAGACCCACTACCCGCCGCGGGTCAAGCTGAAAAAGCTGGGCAGGCGGCTCAACCCCCGGCGAGAGGGGAACATTGGCCGTTTTCCATCCCTGCACCGCCAGATACATACTGAGCGGCGTTTTGCCGACCCGCGACGGCCCCACCAGAACAATTTCCGCCTGTACCCAGCCTTCCGGATGCTTGCCGTCGTCGTGGGCAATGGTGAACTCGATGGCTTCTACCCGGTCAAAGTAATCCTGCCGGAGCTGGCGGTACAGTCCGGGCTGGCCCAGCGGTTCACGGCCCAGCACATTGGCCAGATGCGACAGCAAGCGGCCCATAGCGTCGATGGCGACCAGGTTCTTTTCCCGCGCCAGGTGGACCATTTGCCGGCGCAGTTCCACGTCAACCAGGGTATGGACGATGGTGGCTCCGCAGGCCGCGGCCCGGTTGACGGCTGTTTCCAGGTCGGCCAGGGTGCGGACGTGGGGGATTATTTCGACCCGCACGTCTACGCCGGGAAACTGGGCCAGTGCGGTTCGGGTAAGCTGTTCGCCGCTGGTTCCCGCGCCGCCGGAGACGATAAAGATAAAAGGGCAGGTATCCGGGTTGGTCATCGGCTAGCCACCTTCCGGTGGGGTTTCGTCCGGCTCACTGCGAAGGCCGGGCCGGATGTATTGGATGCGCTTAAAAGGTTTTACCTGCCCGGCGAGATTATCCTTGAGAATGCTGCCGGAAACGTGCAGGAGCGTATCGCTGTAGTCCGGGTCGATGCCCATGCTGGCCAGGCAGGGATAGTGATGGTGAAGCATTCCGGCTTCCTGCTCCACCTCGTCTACCGACAGGCCCACCAGCCCCTCGGCAACATAGCGGGCACAGCCACAGACCGCATCGCGGCGCACGGTGACTGAGGTCACGGTGCGGCTGTCCGGGTCGATGGTCAGCTCCAGGTCTGGCTGTCCAAAGTGGACGGCAAATTCGGCAATCAGCGGGTCGTGGTAGGAGATGGTTTTGCGGCGGGCACTGCTGTAGCTGGTTTCGGTCAGCGAGCAGAGTGGTTTGGGCGTAACGCAGGTCACGCCCATATCGGCCAGCCAGCCGCGCAGTTGGCGGGCCAGCCCGCGGGGCAACCAGGCTTCGTTGTCTACCGCGGCAATCACGGCTCTGGCCCCGGTGACACGGGCAATTTCCGGTAGAAGTTCGGCAATGCCCTTGTGCTCGCCAAAAGACAGAATCAAATCCGCCGGCGGCAGGTCGACCGGAACAAAATCCTCCGGGTAGTCTACAATGGGCGGCAGGATAGCCGGCGCCTGCCAGGTTTCAATGTGCCAGCTTTGGGGTCCGTACTGGCGAATGTTGTCCACGTGCCGGCGTCCGTATTCACCGGAGATAACGGCCAGAATCTGCATGCTACCGCACCTTTTCCCGGACGGGCAGGCTCTGGACGGCACGGGTGACCATATCCACCGCCGTGTCGAGGTTGAGCTTGCCGGTGTTGATAATCAGGTCGTACAGCATCGGGTCGTCCCAGTCGATGCCGTAGAAGCGCTTCAGGTAGGCGGCGGAGGCGCGGTCGCTTTTGATGGCTTTATCCTGTGCCCCGCCCAGGTTGGAATGAGTGCGCTGGCTGAGGCGCTGGACCCGCGCATCCAGGGGAGCCTGCACCCGGACGTGCAGGACATCGGGTTTATCCTGCAGGATAGCCTGCCCTCCCCGGCCCAGAATGACTACGTTGTCCCACTCGTAGGCGGTCTGGATGACCCGCTGGACCAGGGTGATGCATTCGGTTTCGTCCAGCCTTTCGACCACCTCCATCACCGCGCCGGGCTGGTCCAGGTTGATGGCCTCGATGTGGCTGATGGTCTGCGAGGCGCCGAAGAGCCGCTCCAGGAAGCCGTGCATCTGGTAGGTGTCTTCGGAAAAGTCAACAAATTTGCCCCGGCTGAGGTTCATCTCTGCGGCCACCTCGGCCATCAGGGCTTTGTTGAGATAGCGGTAGCCCAGCCGCTCGCTGACCCGCGCCGCCAGCTCGTCGCCGCCGCTTCCATACTGCCGGGAAATGGTTATGACAGCCATTGCTTCACCTCCGTTGAAAATAGCGTTGTGTGGGACAGCCCTCACCCTACCCCCTAACCCCTTCCCCTCTCCCATCTGTGGGAGAGGGGAAGGGGAAACCCGCCGCAGGCGGGTGGGGGTGGGGTGAGGGTTATATTCCAATCCTACGGGCCTGGATTCGGGGTGGGGAGCTGGTGCAGGGCGGTGATAACCACCTGGGCCGCGGCGTTGATAGACAGCAGGGAGGTGTTCAGGACCAGGTGGTAATGATGGGGGTCAGCCCAATCGATATTGTAAATCCGGCGCAGGTATTCTGCCGAGGCTTTGTCTCTGGTGGTGACCATATCCTGGGCCGCGGCTTCTTCCAGTCTGGTCCTCTGCTGGACCCGCCGCACCCGGTCCGGAAATTGGGCAACGACCCGTACGTGCAGAACACCGGGAATATCCTTTAAAAATGCCTGCCCCCCGCGCCCGACAATGACAAAATTGTCCTGCTCCATCGCAGTCTGAATTGCCAGTTGTATGAGGGTGGTGTACTGTTCCTGGTCCAGCCGGGCGGTGTCCGGTCTCAAGTCGTTCACAAAGTCAGCCAGGGCATCAGCATCGGAAAGGGCAAAGGGACTGCGCCAGCCGACGATTAGCCGCTCCAGCAAGTGCCTCGTCCGGTAATCGTCCACCGAGTAGTCTATCAGTTCTCCGGTGGATATTCCCAGCTCTTTGGCCGTCCGGACAAGCAGACGCTTGTCGAACAGGCCGTACCCCAACTGCCGGCAAATCTGCCGGGCAATTTCATCGCCGCCACTGCCGAACTGGCGCGAAATAGTGATAATACCCATAAGCGGTTCCCTGTTCTGTGCTTATTTGTTGCTGTATCCGGCCTGGAGCATGCTTTGCAGGCGCAACCGGTGCTCCGGGGCCAGGGGAAGCAGGTTCAGTTTGCGAATGGTAGACGAGGGGTTGTAGTGCAGGTGGTGAATTTTGGCCTGATTGTTCCGCCAGACCGCAAACGTTGGCTCCGGGACACCGTAGCGAGGCTGGCCCAGACTGCCCGGACAGATAATCAGCTTGCCGTCCACCTGCCGCAAGGCCGGGATGTGCGGCCCCCCCAGCAAAACCACATCGACATCAAGGTGACCAAACAGGTCGCGCAGTTCGGCCTGGGTCAGGGTGATGAGCATGCGGGTTTCGGTTTCGTCGTCGTCGGGAGGGAGGCGGGTCAGGTAAAAACGGACGCCGGCCAGTTCAACCGGCAGGGATTCCGGCAGGGAGGCCAGGTAATCCCGGTCTGCCGGAGACAGCACCGAACGGGCATGCGCCCAGGAGGCGTGGAGCAGGTCGGCATTGGGGCTGGGGGGAAGCGTGTCGGCGGCCTGTCCGGCAACCGCCCGGTCGTGGCGACCGCCAATGACGTAGGCCGGCGCAGACCGGATGGCATCCAGACAGCGCTTGGTGTCTGGCCCGTAGCCAACCAGGTCGCCCAGACAGAAAATCGCCAGGGGATTTGGCTCGGTTTGCTGGAGGATTGATAGGGCTTCCCAATTGGCGTGCAGGTCGCCAAAAATGATAATGTTGCTGGCCCTGTACCCAATTTTGATGCGGGTCATCCGCTACCCCCGGCCCGGCGCTCCAGTGCACCGGTTATTTATATTGTACCGCAAAATGACGATTTACTCAATAGGGGAAAGATTCAAAGTGCGGCGCACTTTTAAAGTGCGCCGCACCTGAAATAGTTACGTTTTTCAAACCCGCAGGTAGGAATCGGTGTAGATGACGTCGTTGTAGAGAATCTGCACCGTCTTGAACAGGGCTACCTGGTCCGGGTCGTCCATGTCGACATCCTCCGCCGTCAGCTTCTCCATAGCCGCGGTTTTGTCGTACAGCTTCAGCACCAGGTCGCCCAACCCGTTGGCCGGCGACGGGTCGCGCGTCTCAACGATGCGGATGAACTTCTTCAGTTCCTCGTCCAGCGGGTCGGCAATCATGTAATCAATACCCGCGGCCATCAGCATCACCGCGTAGGTGCGGTTGATGAGGGGGCGCATTTCGCGGGGCACTGCGTTGCTGACATTGCTCAGACCAACGTTGGTCATCGGCGGCGGGTCGCCGGCCACCTTCAGAATGCGAACGGCTTCGATGCATTCCGGGCAGTATTCCTGACAGCCGCTGACGGTCAGCACCAGCGGGTCAATCAGCAGGTCTTCCATAGCGATGTCCAGCTCCATAGCCCGCGGAATCAGTTTTTCCAGGGCTATGTTGACCCGCTCCTCCGCACTCACCGGGATGCCGCTTTTGCCCATAGTCAGGGCAATCAGCTTGGCGTTGTACTGCTTGGCCAGCGGGGGCACGCTTTCCAGCCGTTCTTCCTCCGCGGAAACGGAGTTGATGATGCACTGGTTTTTGGCGACCTTCAGCCCCTCTTCTATTGCCGCCAGGTTGGTGGTATCCAGCGACAGGGGGACATCCACCACTTCCTGGATACCTTTGACCAGCCAGGGCATAATTTCGTGCCCGGCCTTCTTCTGCGGCCCGATGTTCAGGTCCAGGGCGTCTGCGCCGGCTTCCACCTGCCGGACGGCCAGGTCCTGGAAAAACTTGATGTTTTTCTCTGCCAGGGCCTCCTTGACCCGTGGAGAAATGATGTGAATGTTTTCGCCAATGATTTTCATGGCCGGCTCCTTTCAGCGGTAAAAATGTGCATCGTTAAGGGCCAATCGCCAGGCGCTTCATCATCCCGGCGACGGCCTGGTAGACCGGAGAATCGTCTCCCAGCTCAATCAGCGGGCGACCGCTGAACTCGAATTCCAGCAGGGTGTTATCTGCCGGAATGACTCCCAACAGCGGCGCGCCGACGGTTTCGATTTCGGTTTGCAGGGTGGGGGGAATTGTCCCGCCGGGCAGTCGGTTGACCACCAGATGCAGTTGCCCCACCCGGATGTTCAGCTCCGAAACCAGCTCCGCGGCCCGGCGAGCCGCCACCACACCCCGCTGGCTGGGGTCGGTGACCAGGAGGAGATGCTCCACATCGCGGGTGGTGCGCCGGCTGAGGTGCTCCAGCCCGGCCTCGTTATCCATCACCACAAAGGGATACTGGTCGCTCAGCCGGTCGATGACCAGCCGCATGGCGTTGTTGGCCGGGCAGTAACAGCCCGGCCCTTCCGGGCGGCCCATCGCCAGCAGGTCCACATCATCCCCTTCCACGATGATGGAGCGGATGTGGTAGTCAAAATAATCGTGCTTGGTCAGTCCGCTGACCAGGCCGCCGGTCATCACTCCGGCGGTTTTGTCGGTTTGCACCTGGGCCAGCATATCCTCGCGGATGTGGCCCACGGTTTCCCGTTCGTCCAGGGGCAGGCCCAGCACCAGGTTCAGATTACTGCTGGGGTCGGCGTCGATAGCCAGCACCGGCCCCAGACCGTGGCGGGTCAGGTAGCGGATTATCATGGCACAGACGGTTGTTTTTCCGGTGCCGCCTTTTCCGGCGACGGCTATGGTGGTGGTCATAGGTTTCAGCCTCGCGAGGGTGAATTTTTCAGCAGTGCGGCCACAGAAGGAAACTGCGACAGGTCGGTGTGGGGGAGAAACAGGGCCGACATAAAGGCTTCGTAGAAGGTGTTGTCGGCAGACAGCTCCAGGTAGGTCATTTTTGCCGCGGCGTCGGTGATGTGCTGGCGGTATTCCCGGCTCATCAGGCCCAGCAAGGCCCCCTGAAGCGAGGTGTTGCCGAGAAACTGGAACTTCTCCCACGGCATGTCGGGCAGAAGGCCAATCTGGACCGCTTTTTCTACGTTGATGTACTGTCCAAACGAGCCGCCAATCAGCACCCGCTCCACCATCTCCAGTTCGACCCCCACGCTCTGGGCCAGAACGGTGAACCCGGCGTAAATCGCGCCTTTAGCCCGCATCAGATTGTCAACATCCACCTTGGTCAGCACGATGTCCCGGCCGTGGTCGGTTTCGTTGGCCCAGGCCACCACGTATTCCGGGCCGTGGTCGCCGCGGCGCAGGCGGGGGGTCGGCAGGTCCAGGTTGAAGTTGCCGGCCTTGTCCAGGGCGCCGGTGATGAACAGCTCCGCCAGCAGGGAAATCAGGCCCGACCCGCACAGCCCGCGCGGGGGCGTGGGCTGGCCTTGGGCTTCCAGCCGGGGGTTGGGGATGACCCGGTAGGTGGGTTCAAAGGTATCGCCGTTGACCCACACCTCCTCGATGGCGCCGGTGGTGGCCCGCATGCCGTCCTGCACCCCGGCGCCTTCAAACGCCGGCCCGGCAGAACAGGCACAGCTAATGAGCCAGTCGCAGTCGCCCAGCACCATTTCGCCGTTGGTGCCCACGTCCAGAAAGAGGGTCAGCTCGCGGCTCTGGCACATCCGGGAACCGATGACGCCGGCGGTGATGTCGGCACCCACGTAGCTGGCAACGCCGGGCAGGCAGTCTACCGTAGCCTGCGGATGGATGTTGACTCCCAGTTCCGCGGCCTGAACCGGCGGCGGGTGGTTGATGGTGGTGACAAACGGCTCCAGGCGGATGGAGGCCGGGGGCAGGCCCAGAAACAGGTGAATCATGGTGCTGTTGCCGGCAACG
>RFJV01000443.1 GCA_003694775.1 Chloroflexota bacterium
AAACTGAGGGCGGGCTAAAAAGCCCGCCCATCTTGTTACAGACGAGGAGCAGGATGGCTAAAAAACAGAAATCGCAATCCCCCAGAGATTTAACCCGGCGGCAAATTGCCCGCGCTAAACGGGAACAGGAACAGGTCCGCTTGATTTATATGGGCCTGGGGCTGGTCATTGCCTTGAGCGCGATTGTTTTGGGATTTGGCCTGTACCAGACTTACGTGCTGGAACCGCAGAAACCCATCGCAGTGGTGGATGGTCACAATATTACCACCAGAGATTACCAGAACCGGGTGCGCTACGAGCGGTTTATGCTGGATGACCAGCTTCAGCGCATCCAACAGCAGTTGGCCGTCTTGGGACAGTCTGGCAGTGATGACCAGCTTTCCCAGTTTCTGGCGGCCCAGTACCAGCAGTTGGCTACCCAGGTAGTACAGCGCCGGAGCACGGTCGACCGGGATGCCCTGGATACCATGATTGATGACGTGCTGGTGGCGGAGGAGGCCAATCGCCGCGGTATAACCGTATCGGAAGAAGAGATTACCGAGTATATCCACCGGTTCCTGGCCCGCGAACAGGGCGGATTGACCGCGTCTGCGGCCACCGCCACCGCTACGGCCCGCGCCGAAGCTACGGCAACCGCCGCCGTCTGGACGCCCACCCCCACCTTCACCCCTTCCCCCACCCTGACGGTCACCGAAGAAATTACCGCCACCCCAACCCCGGTGGAGACCCCCACGCCCCAGCCAACGCCAACATTCAACATTATTTCTGAGGACGCCCTGCAAACGGCATACGCCGAGTGGCTGAAAACACTGTCCGACCAGGTGGGCATTTCCGAAGCCCAGTACCGGCAAATTGTCCGGACTTTCCTCCTGCGGCAGAAGCTCCAGCAAGCACTGGCCGAGGAAGTCCCCACCACGGCAGAACACGTACACGTTCGCCACATCCTGGTAGAAACCGAGGAAGAGGCGCAGAAAGTTTTGGAGCGGTTGGAGGCCGGAGAGGATTTTGCCGAGCTGGCAAAAGAACTGTCCAAGGACCCCGGCAGTGCCGAAAACGGCGGCGACCTGGGGTTTGTGCCCAAAGGCAGTTTTGTAGCCGAGTTTGAAAATGCCGCCTTCAGCCTGCCGGTAGGCGAGTTCAGCCAGCCGGTGAAAACGGCATTTGGCTACCATATCATCCAGGTCCTGGAACGGGGTGAGCGGGAGCTGTCGCCGGCGGATTACCAGCGGAAACAGCAGTTGGCCCTCAATGAATGGTTGACCACCGCCCGCGCCGCCGCCAGTATTGAGGACTTGTGGTCCGCAGACAAAGTACCGCCAGAAACGGGCAGTCAGGGATAAACCTGTCCGATATTACGATAGCCGGCAAACGGCAGGCAGACCGCTTGAGGTCTCGCCGGGCCGCAGGCCAATCCGGCCTGCGGTGAAAATAGGGTTTCCGGAGGGGCGGGTCTTAGACCCGCCCCTCCACGTTTGGTCCCGGTCAGATTTTGATAAGGCCGGTTTTTCATTTGCCTGAGTTGTGATATAATTCTGAGGATAGTCCTTTTCCCAGGGGGGAAATCAGTGTCAGCTCGCAGTCGGCGGGTCGTCGAACTGAAAATACCAAGCCAACTGGGCTACGAAAAAGTTGCCAGGGAAGCGGTAGCCGCAGTAGCCCGGCGTATGAAGTTTCCGGAAGAAAAAATTGAAGACATCAAAACCGCGGTCAGCGAAGCCTGCACCAATGCTATCCGGTACGGGAGCGGAAACGATGTCCGGATGAAGGTGGTCGTTATTTTGACCGCGGATGAAGAAAAGCTGGACATTCTTATCAAGGATGCCGGTGTTGGCGGCACTCCGCCAATGGATGAGGTGGACATCCCGGATATATCCGGAATGGTGGCCGGAAAACGCCGCCTGGGGGGAATGGGGCTGTACATCATCAAAGAACTGGTAGATGAAGCCGGCTTCCTGGAACCCAGCGATGACGAAGAGGGCAACCGGTTCCGGATGGTCATTTACAGAGTTGAAGATTCACCAGTGCAGTCAAATGAGAGATAGGCGGGAGATTGAAGGTCAGGCCAATGAAATTTCATCCCCATCCCTCATCCCTCATCCCTCATCCTTCATCCTTCATCCTTCATCCTTTATTCCCAGGGGAGGTAGTTGATGACCGACGAAGTCAAGGTTTCGGTGCGGTGGGAAGGAAAAACCGCCATTTTAGACCTGATTGGCGACCTGACAAACTTTGCCGAGGAAACGGTAAACCACGCTTACCGCACGGTATCGGAAAACGGGGCGGATAATATCATCCTGAACTTCCGCGAAAACGACTATATCAACAGTGCCGGTATTGCCATTGTCATCGGTGTCGTCACCGAGGCCCGTAAGCGCAACCAGCACCTGGCCTTAAGCGGCCTGAGCACCCATTTTCAGAAAATATTCCGCATGGTCGGCTTAACCCAGTACGCCGACCTGTATCCCACTGTTGGGGAGGCGCTTTCTGCCCTGCAAGGGAATACCAAAGG
>RFJV01000444.1 GCA_003694775.1 Chloroflexota bacterium
ATTGCGGCGTAAACTGGAGTTGGAGATTGGAGATTAGGGATTGGGGATTGGAGATTGGAGATAATCATCCTAAACTCATTAACTCACCAACTCTTTAACTCATTAACTCTTTAACTCACCAACTCACCAACTCCCAAACTCCCAAACTAACCAGCTAAAGGAGAAAAACAGCTATGCGCAAAACAAACTATCTGGTGGGGACAATTGCGGCGGCGATGTTGGTCCTGGCCGCCTGCGGACAGCCAACGCCGGCCCCGGTAGAAAATCCACCGCCGGCTTCTGGCGAGACGATGGAAACTGCCGCCCCCGCGACCACCGAAGCGATGGAAGACAGTTCGATGGAGATGGACGGGTCCGAAAAGGCCATGGATGAGTCCGAAATGAAGGAGGATATGGGAGGTGACGCCGCGGACGGGATGATGTCCGAAACGGACGAAACCGGTATGTCCTCCGGCGAAAAATCGGACGGGATGATGGAGGAAACCGGCGTGATGACCGACACGATGGACTCATCAATGGACGACCACGCGGCGGAAATGGACGGTCAGATGGACGAACCAGCCGCTATGGATGGCGAGATGGACAAGTCCGGGATGGATGGCGAGATGGACAGCTCCGGGATGGACGGGCAGGAGATGGAGAAGTCGGACATGATGGAAGAGGATGCTCCGGCAATGGAGGAACCTTCCGGCAGTGAGTCTTCTGTGATGGACGAGTCGCCAGAAATGGCCCAGACCGGCCCCACCGAGGCCCAGCAGAGGCTTCTGGACTCCCTCACCGTCAAGGGCCAGCCGGCAGAGCTTTTCAACGAGGTCTGGCTCAACTCGCCGCCGCTCAAGCTGGCCGACCTGCGGGGCAAGGTGGTCATTGTGGAGTTCTGGACGTATGGCTGAATTAACTGCCGCAACGTAATTCCCTCGTTGAGGGAATGGCATCAGAAGTACCAGGACGACGGTCTGGTTATCATCGGCGTGCATACCCCGGAATTCGGTCACGAGCGCGAGCTGGAAAATGTGAAAAAAGCAGTCCAGGACCTGAACGTGCCCTACCCCGTGGCCATTGACAACGACTGGAAAACCTGGCGGGCATACAACAACCGCTACTGGCCGGCCAGCTATGTGATTGACAAAGCGGGCAATCTCCGGTACATTCACATTGGAGAAGGCGGCTACGAGAAGCAGGAGCAGATTCTGCAAGCCCTGCTGGCCGAAAAAAGTTCCTGATACCAACTGTTATGTAGAGGTGCGGGGCATTGATAAAGCGTGCACCGCACCTGAACCATTACCTGGCCCCCTATAGGCAGTGTATGTCTCAGTCAAAACGTATCCTTGTTGTAGATGACGAACCCAACATCCGAGAAGTGGTCAGCCTGTACCTGCGCCGCGAAGGGTTCGAGGTGGAAACCGCGGCCGACGGCCACGCGGCCATGGCGGCCATCGAGGCCCGTCTGCCGGACCTGGTGGTGCTGGACCTGATGCTTCCCGGTATCGACGGGATGAAAATTGCCCGGCTCCTGCGCGACGCGGCCGTAGACATCCCTATCATTATGCTGACGGCCAGGGGCGAAGAGGCCGACCGCATCGACGGCCTGGAAGTCGGCGCAGACGATTACGTCACCAAGCCGTTCAGCCCCAAGGAGCTGGCGGCGCGGGTCAAGGCTGTTCTGCGCCGTACCGGTTCCCGACCCCTGGTGGAGGCCGAAGCCCCGCCGCTGGCCCGCGGCCGTATCCTGGCCAACCCCACCACCCGCCAGGTGTTCGTAGGCGGCCAGGAGGTCATCCTGACCGCCAAAGAGTTCGACCTGCTCTGGTTGTTGCTGAGCCATCCGGGGCGGGTCTTTTCCCGTTCCCAACTGCTGGACCTGGTCTGGGGCCACGATTTTTACGGCGACCCCAGCACGGTGACGGTGCACATTCGCCGCCTGCGGGAGAAGATTGAGGAAAACCCCAACAAACCCCGCCTCATTCTGACCGTCTGGGGCGTGGGCTACAGGTTTGCCGCCGATGAATGAATCTCAGGCCATCCGCCGGGCCAATACCTGGAAGGCAATCTCCATTCTGCTGGGTGGGCTGACCCTCGGCCTGGTGGTCGCCCTGGTGCTGGCAATCTACATTATGCAGGCCCCCTCCGGCGACCTGCAGGGCCTGCTCTGGTTTTTGCTTTCGTCCAGCGTGCCGTCTCTGCTGGTGGGCTACCTTGTCTTTTCCGTGGGCCGCCGGCGACTGCACAGCATCCGGGCCAAAGTGCTTCTGGCTTACAGTCTGGGCATTGTGATTGCCCTCATCAACATTTTTGTCACTTCGCAGTTGATGTTTGTGTCCCAGCACGACTTCCTCCTGCTGGGACTTTTGCTGATTTTTGCCGGCATCCTGTCGGCCTCGTTTGGCTACCTGCTGGCGGCCCGGATGACCCGCTCCCTCGGACAGCTTCAGGACGCGGCGCAGGAGATTGCCGCCGGCAACCTGCTGACCCGCGTCCGGCTGGTCGAAAAAGATGAGCTGTTTGAGGTGGCCGAGGCGTTCAACCGTATGGCCGATGAGCTGGAGCAGGCCTTTTCGCGGCAGAAGGCAATGGAGCAGGCCCGCCGCGACCTGATTGCCGCGGTTAGCCACGACCTGCGCACGCCGCTGGCTTCTATCCGGGCCATGGTGGAAGCAATGGACGACGGCCTTGTGGACGACCCGGCCACGGTGCGCCGCTACTACCGCACCATCCACGCCCAGATTGACAACCTCTCCGGCCTGATTAACGACCTGTTCGAGCTGTCCCGGCTGGACGTGGAGCAGGTTCAGCTCCGGTTGGAGCCGGTCAACCTGAACGATTTGGTCTCTGACGTGCTGGAAGCTATGCAGGTGCAGGCCCGGCAGAAGGAGATTTTGCTGGAAGGCCATTTTGCCGGCGACCTGCCGCCCGTAACGGCAGACATTGCCCGGATTCAGCGGGTGCTGTACAACCTGGTGCAGAACGCCCTGCAGTACACCCCGGCAGGAGGTCGGGTGTCGCTGACCGTCCGACCGGCAGAGACGGGGGTGCAGGTAGAAGTGACCGACTCCGGCGAGGGGATTCCGCCGGAAGATTTGCCCCACGTGTTCGACCGCTTTTTCCGGGGCGACAAGAGCCGGAGCCGGGCCACCGGCGGGGCCGGCCTGGGACTGGCGATTGCCAAACGCATTGTCGAGGCGCACGGGGGACGCATCTGGGTAGAAAGCCGGCCAGGGCAGGGGACGCGGTTCGGTTTTTACCTGCCGGCTGTTCCGGCTTGACGGCCTACTGCAGGGTCATCACCACTCTGGCCGTTTCTTCGGTGTCTGCCGGGGTAATCAGCACAGACAGCTCCCCTGCCGGGCCGGTGTAAATCAGCCGGGCCTTTTTGGCAAAAATCTCGGCTTCGGTTTCTTCCCATCCCTGCTGGGTCAGGGCTTCGCGGTAAAACAGGGTGGCACTGATGGGCCTGACCGCGGCGGTCAGTTCCAGCAAGGCCGGGTAAACCGCGGTGATGGTCGCCTCCGGCGGGCGCGGCAGGTCGGCCAGGGGATTGCCTGCCAGCACCGTATCCAGCGTTGGCGGCACGATGGCAAAGTCCCGGTTGACATCATCCACGCTGTACTGCACGTTCAGCCGTCCCCGGTCGAAAAAGTGGGCCTGGGGCGGCGGCGCGGTCATCTGCACCGTGGCCGAAAGGACATACCTCAGCAAAAAGTTGCCGTGCATAGCCACCCACGCTGACCCCCCTGCGTCCTCAAAAACAAGAAACGGCGAGTTCAGCGCCGCCGCGGTAAAGGTGTAGTGCTGGGTTTCAATCCCGTCGACCCGCTCCACCACGGGCCGGGCCGGAACCTTTTCCGGTAAGGGGGTAAACGGTTCAGCCGGCGGCAGGTCCAGCATTGTCTCCAGCAAGCGGGGGGAACCGGTTGGGGCAGTTTGCACCATTGTCCAGACCGGCTGGTTGGGCTTGCGGATATACAGCCGCTGGTCGACCTGCACCAGCTCGCCGGTTCGTACCGCCGCGGGACCATCCGGGGCCGGGATGGTGCTGGTAAAGACCAGCCGGCGGGCCGGCGGTATCCGGGTGACTTCGGTCAGGGTTTCCAGCGTGCCGGTGACGGGCCGGTCCTTGAGAACGCCGTCGAATTCAACCACCAGCCGGGCACGGTAGCTCTGGATGTCGGTCTGGGCGCGGTCTACCGGGCGCGGGCTGAGCATAAACTGCAGGGGCGGAGGCGTGGCCGTAGGCGAGTCAAACAGGGTCAGCAGGTCCGGTCCCCACGAACAGCCTGCTAACAGGCTGACGGCCAGCAGAATGAACAATCGGATGGCGAGTTTTGACGGCTGTGTTTTGGGCTGGCTCATCGTCAATCACGACATTTTTCCGGCGACAGCCGGACGCGCCGGACCACCACCGGCTGGCGCGGGGCAGGGGCCTTGAGTGTTACTTTCAGCAGGTCATCCGGGCCGGGTTTCAGCGGCAGGGTGTACTGGCTGAATACAGACGTAACCTCTAATGTATCGACGGTTTCCCCATTGACCAGCACTGCCACCCGGCGGGGTTCGCTGGCGGCCAGGGTCAGGTGCAGGGTTAGCGGGTCGGCGGGATGGTGCACAAACAGTTCTGCAGATGGCGAGCCGGCGTGGGCAAAGGTGCGCAGGGTTCCGGCAGACGTTATTTGCCGGTCGCTCCAGCCCTCCCCCAGCGACAGGTAGGGGCGGGTGCAGGTTTTATCCGGAGCGCGGTACACCTTCAGCCGCCCGTCATCATAAACCGGCGTTGCTCCCGGCAGAGCCGCGGCGACCCATCGCTCGGTCTGGCTCCGCTCCGGGCCGGGCGGCATCTGCCAGTAATCCAGCACGATGTACCGCAGGTTGAAGTCGTAAAAGATGGTGGGGGCAATCTCCGCCAGCGGCTGGTCGATAATATCCGGCCCCAGATAGCGCCACTGCTGGAAGACCGGCGTCCGCCAGGCCAGCTCCAGGGGGTTGTTGCGCGAGGTGTAGGCGGTCAGCAGGCGCTTGCCGTGGACGGTCTGGTGCAGGAGCGGAGTGGGCCGGTCCCAGTTCATCGGCAGTTCGGCGATGGTGAAATCACCCGGTTCGGCGGCCAGTTGGCGGTAAAATTCCGGTATCTGGATGGGCGACATAGGATACGGAACCACCAGGAATTCAAATAAAATCAGACCGCCCAGA
>RFJV01000445.1 GCA_003694775.1 Chloroflexota bacterium
CTGGGACCAGTCGGGGTCGGCAAAGCGGGCATTGAGCAAGGCCGACACCGGCGGCGCCAGGAAGAACAGGCCGGCGCCGGCGGTCAGCAGGAACAGAAGGTGTGGGAAGGCGAGGGTATGGCCCGGTTCCGGCCAGAAATGCGTGACAATATAGTATAGACCGTAGAGACAACCGAGACCTACCGCTGCAGAAAGGAAAAGCCAGTAATTTGAACGCATCTGGTTTGCCTGAGACAAAACTATAACCATTATAGCCGCTTTTAAAAGTCAAGAAAAATAAAGTACAGGCCGGTTGCAGGTTCTTACAAATAACGGCGCTGATGTTAGCCACAAAACACCGAATATGGCCTATGTCCTGATTCCGACAGACGGCATCGGTGAGATAGGTTATACTCCTAATTACAATAAGGAAGGCAAGTAGATGACTGAGAGCGAGAGATACAGATTCGGGCGGGCCGATTGTGGAAACTTTGACGTCGCCGCCCATAAAGAGTGGCTGGTAACAAACGGCCTGGGCGGCTTTGCAGCCGGTACGGTAAGCGGGGCCAACACCCGCCGCTATCACGGCTTGCTGGTGGCCGCGCTTCGTCCCCCCCTGGAACGCACCGTCCTCGTGTCTAAAATTGACGCGGTGGCGCACTATGGCGCCGGGGTTTTTCCCCTGTCGGCGAATGTGTTTGCCGGCAATCTGGTCACCCCGCATGGCTATCAACATCTGGAGTCTTTCCATCTGGAGCAGGCAACGCCCGTTTGGGTTTACGCTCTGGCCGAGGCCCAACTGGAACGGCGAATTTGGATGAAGCCCGGCCACAACACCACCTACCTGACCTACACCTTAAGGCGGGCCTCCGAGCCTGTATCCCTCACCTTGACCCCGCTCTGCACCTATCGTGACTACCACAGCCTGACCCAAGGCGGCTGGTGGCCGGATATCAGGGCGATTGCCGGCGGCTTCGAAGTTCAGGCTTTTGCGGGGGCGCAACCCTATCGCGTGGTGGCTGACCGGGGCGAATTTCAACGTGAGCCGGACTGGTATTGGCGCTTTCACTATCCAATGGAAAGCTACCGCGGCCTGGATGACAGTGAGGATTTATTGGCCCCAGGCCATTTTCGGGCAACGCTTCAACCGGGTGAGACGCTGACCTTAATCTGCTCCACAGAGCCGGTTGACCCCCATTCAAGTGCTGAAGCCCGCCGGCAACTTGATGAGTATTACCCCCATCTTTTACAGCGACTACCAACTGACAGTCCCCCCTGGATTAAACAGCTTGCTTTGGCGGCGGACCAATTCATCGTCCGCCGCCCCTTAGCCGATGACCCGGAGGGGCAGAGCGTCATCGCCGGTTACCCCTGGTTTGGTGATTGGGGCCGGGATACGATGATTGCCCTACCGGGCTTGACTCTATCCACCGGGCGGCCCGACGTAGCTCGGCGCATTCTCAAAACCTTTGCCCGTTTTACCAAGCAAGGGATGCTGCCCAACCTTTTCCCGGACGCCGGTCAAACCCCGGAATACAATACCGTTGATGCCACGCTTTGGTATTTTGAGGCGGTGCGTGCCTACCATACAGCCACAGGCGACGACGACTTTCTGCGGGAATTATTTCCCACCTTACAGGAAATCATCGCCTGGCACCAGCGAGGTACGCGCTACAACATTCACATAGACCCGGCAGACGGCCTGCTCTACGCCGGTGAGGCCGGCGTTCAACTAACCTGGATGGATGCCAAAGTGGGCGATTGGGTGGTCACGCCCCGTATTGGCAAGCCGGTTGAGGTCAACGCCCTGTGGCACAATGCCTTGCGGGTGATGGCCGATTTCTCAAAGCGGTTGGGTAAATCAAAGGTCGCCGGGCAATACCGCAAGCAAGCCGATTTTATGGCCGATAATTTCCGGCGGCGTTTCTGGTTTGAAGCCGGCGGTTACCTTTACGATGTCATCGATGGCCCGGAGGGAGACCTGGGGCCTGATGAACGCCGCTACGATTCCAGCCTGCGCCCCAACCAGATTTTTGCGGTTTCACTGCCCTTCAAATTACTAACCGACAAACAAGCCAAAGCGGTGGTTGATATTTGTGCTCGCCGTTTGTGGACCTCGCACGGCTTACGCAGTCTGGACGTTGACCATCCGGCGTACAGGAGTCATTACGGCGGCGGCCCACAGCAACGTGATGGCGCGTACCATCAAGGCACGGTTTGGAGCTGGCTGCTCGGCCCCTTTACCACAGCCCACTACCGGGTTTATGGCGATGCCGCCCTGGCTCGTTCATTCTTAACCGCTGTACAGGACCATCTCAGCGATGCTTGCCTGGGTTCCATCAGCGAAATCTTCGATGGCGACCCGCCTCATATGCCGCGCGGCGCCTTTGCCCAGGCCTGGAGCGTGGCCGAGGTACTGCGGGCCTGGCACGAAATTGGCCCTTAACTTCTGCGCGCCCAAGCTGGCTGGTGTGTCGGAAATCTTACAGACCCCCCATAAAATATAGGATAACCTGATTTAGCAACATTCGATACACAGGGAAATCCGCAGGGGCGCCCCCCTGTGGTCGCCCGGTAAGGGCACAGCGGCGCGGTGCCCCAACGATGGGTGAAAATGTAGGATAACTGCTAGCAGTTGTCCTACTACAGAAACCGCATTTTCACAGGAGACGGACCCGGCCTTTGGACCGGCAACGATGAATGCCTGTACCCGGCACGGGTGAAAATTTCGTTGCCCTTTATCCGTAGCCCCGGCATCCGTAGCCCCGGCATCCGTAGCCCCGGCA
>RFJV01000446.1 GCA_003694775.1 Chloroflexota bacterium
GGACCGGGGCGCGGCAGTACGGGCCGCGCTGGCCGCGGCCTACCCGGACCGTCCGGTCTGGGTTATCGACGGCCCATCGCTGACCGGCAAGGGGTTTGCGGTGCGGGAGGGGCCATCACCGCCCCGCACCGCAGGGGCAGGGCCGTAGCGGCTCAATGCTCTTGATGCAAAGCCGGGGTAGGATAGGCGTAAACCTCCGGCTCGTCGGCGTGGCGACCGCGGGCTATCCAGCGCAGGGTCAGGCCATAAGCCAGCAAGGACCCTCCGCCAACCAGCCCCACCATAATGCCGCCGATGGGCGGTGTGTTGATTAACCAGTACAAAAAGTTAAACAGCGGCGAATGCGGAAAGTTCATCTCAGCGACGCTCCATTGAGTTTCATCCGGCAATCCAGACAGTAATCCAGCCAGAAAGGGCGCTCTCCCAGCCGGTCGGCCACGGCTTGCAGTTCAGCCTGGCTGACGGTAGGCTGTCCGCAGGCAGGGCAAACGGCCCTGTCTGCCGAGTACAGCACCCGCGGCAATGCCCCGTCGGGTGGCGGGGCGGCCATCTCCAGGCTCTGGCTTTCGCAGACCTGCACACAGCGGGTACAGGCAATGCAGTAGGCCGTATTCAGCACCAGGCCGGTCTCCCGGTCGGTTTCCAGAATGCGCAGGGCCTGGGTAGGGCAAACCTGGGCGCAGAAACCGCACAGCGAGCAGGAACCGGCCATCTGCGGTACTCGGAACCGCTTTTTGTCCGCCGGGCGGGAAGAAACGGGGCGCTCCAGTTCGGCAGTCAGGGCGGACAGAAGCCGTCCGAGGGGCGCGTAGACCGCATCCTCCAGTTCGACCAGCGACCGGGCCAGGTTGGGCCACCAGCGGGCCGGGTGCTGGCGAACGAATTCCCGTGCCAGCGCCGACCAGCTCTGGCGCTGGGGTGATTGGGAGACGGCTTGCTCCAGCATCCAGCCCACAAACCACAGCTCCACCGACACGTGGTCGGGCAGTTCACCGGGGAAGACGGTCAGCCCGACCGCCCGGTAAATCTGCTCCAAGTCCAGCATGGTTGGGCCGGCCAGGCGGCCATCCACCGCCAGCGACTGGTACAGATGCACGGACGGGCGTCCGGGGCGGGCCAGCAGGTTCCGGTAGCGCCGCCGGCGGGCCGGCAGTGGCTCGGCAGGGATGCCGGCCAGTGCCTCCACCGCCTGCGCCAGTGCCGGCGCGCCAGTCAGACGGGCCAGCTCCAGGGCCGGCGGAAACAGCGGCCAGTCGATACCGGAACCGGCCATCCAGTCCGGCGGGTCAGACAGGGCCTCGGCCAGCCCAAAGCACAGGGCAGACCGGGCCTCGATAAGCCGTCCAACCGTATCCATTACTGCTGTCCTTCCTCAAATCCCCAGTGTTTGGGCCGGGACACCGCTCCCACCGGGGTAGGGGCCGGAATTTTTACCCTGGACCGGGCCTCGTCAATCACCCGCCCTTCAGCCACCTCCCAGATGGACACCGCGGGAAACAGCTTGAAAAAGAGCAGGAACAGCAAAATGAACAGGGCCACCGAAGCCGCGGTCAGGGAAATTTCGGTCAGAGTGGGCCGGTAGAACCAGAACGGAATCAACCGGGGATGCGTCATCGTGGGGACAACGATGTTCCACCGCTCCAGCCACATGCCCACAACGACGCACACCGCGGCGATGACCGTAGCAGTCACCAGGCGGTCCTTCAGCCAGAAGGCTCCGCCCAGCCCAACCCCCAGCAGAGCCAGGCCCACCAGTACCCAGCCGGTCAGCCGGATACCGGGCTGGGAGAGGGCGGCGGTCAGGGGCAGGTTGCGGGAATAGTTCATCACTGCAAACAGAATAACCGCCGCCACCCCGGAGCCAACAGCCAGCCGCGGGTTAAAGAGCACCAGACGTCCGGCCCGCCGCGGAAGCAAGGGCGGAATGACCAGCACCCAGAAGGCCACGCCCATCAGCAGAACCATCAGCCAGAAACCGGGGGCAAACTGGCCCCACAGCTTGCTGGCTAATACCGGGAACTCGGCGGTTTGCTGGCCGGCGGCCAGGGTCAGGTGTTCGGCGTAGGTGAAGTAGAACCAGATGGCGGTCATGGCGATGAACAGCAGGCCCAGGTTGCGGTACTGGCGGGTGGTGATGTAGTTTTCCAGCCGCATCAGCCGGCGCACGATGGTCATAGCCATGAACAAGGCCCCGATGCCGGAGAAAATCGCCCCGACCACAAAATACGGGCCGAAAATGGTGGAATGCCAGCCGGGCTGGACGGTGGTCGCCAGAATCCAGGAGATGATGGTATGCACCGACACTGCCACCGGAATGATGATGACCGCCAGCACGGCAATGGCCTTTTCCAGCCGTACCCACTGGGTGCGGTTGCCCCGCCAGCCCAGGGAAAGCAGGCTGTACAGCCCTTTTCGCCAGCGGGGCGCGGTGGGGGGACAGTTGTCCCGCAGAATGGCCAGGTCGGGGATGAGGGGCAGGTACAGGTAGGTTACCGACCCCAGCAGGTAGGCGGTGACGGAAATGGCGTCCCACAGCAGAGGCGACTGGAGGCGTCCGTAGAAGAAGACGAACAGCACCCGGTCGGGCCGGCCCATATCAAAGATGATTTGCAGAGTGCCGACCACCAGAGCAAAGACGGTGATGGCCTCGGCCACGCGGGTAATGGGCCGCCGCCATTCGGCGCCGGTGACCCGCAGGATGGCCGAAATCAGCGTCCCGGCGTGGCTGATGCCGATGAAAAAGATGAAGTTGACCATGTACACGCCCCAATAGGCCGGTCTCTGCATGCCGGTTTGGGACAGGCCGTAGATGAGCTGGCGCACGTACATGTAGCCCCCCCAGCCGATGACCGCCAGCAAAAGGGCAACCGCCACCCAGAAGCGGATTCCGGCCCGGAACAGAGGGTCAATCAATTTTGCCTTGTCTTGCGCGTCAATCTGAAGCATAGGTTAGCCCTCCCGCAGGTAGATAACTTTAGGATGGGTGCCGACATCTTCCAGCAGGCGGAAAGCACGGGGGCTTTTTGCCAGCAGGGTGACGGTGCTTTCCGGGTCGTCCAGGTCGCCAAAGTAGCGGGCCTTGCCGGTGCAGGTCTGCACACAGGCGGGCACGTACTCATCGGCGCGGAACTCCCGGCCTTCGGCCTCGGCGCGGGCACGGGCCTTGTGCAGACGCTGGATGCAGAAGGTGCACTTTTCGACCACCCCCTTGGGCCGGACTGCGGGGCCTTCCAGGTCGCCGGGGCCTTCGATGCGGTCCGGGTTGAGGTGTTCGGCCAGGGAACCTTCCCATTCGGGCGCGGCCCAGTTGAAATAGCGCACCCCATAGGGACAGGCCACCGTGCAGAACCGACAGCCAATACAGCGGGCGTAGTTCTGCCGCACCAGCCCCTCGTCGTCCCGGAAGGTGGCCTGCACCGGGCAAACCTTGATGCAGGGCGGGTTGTCGCAGTGCATGCAGGGGCGGGTCAGGTAGCGCTGTTTGGTTTCGGGATATTCGCCGGGGTCTGCTTCCAGGGGATTGGTGGGAAAAGGAAAAACATCATTCCAGCGAATGGCCCGCCCTTTCAGGGCCTCATTGGGTTTGACCACCGGGGTGTTGTTCTCAAAGCGGCAGGCAATACTGCACCCCTGACAGGCCACGCACTTGTCCAAATCAATCACCATTGCCCAACGTGTCATAGAAGAACTCCTCGCAAGAATACGGTAGACGGTAGACAGGCCATGCTTCCACTCGTCCCTGCTCAGGCCCGGTAAACTTTGACCCGTGTGTTGGTAAAGCTGGCCAGACCGGTTGCCGGTTCGCTGGCTGGGCTGAGCAGAATCATCCCGTTGACCCCCCGGTTTCTGGCCCAGCGGCCCACCGCGGTGTGGCCCTGGTTGTGGGGCAGGTTGACCACATCGGGGCGCAGACCGGGGACATACCGCACTTTGGTCCTGACCAGACCAAAGGGGCTTTCCACCCACACCGGGTCGCCATCGCGCAGGCCCAGCTCCAGGGCGCTGTCCGGGTTCATTTCCAGCCAGCTATCCCACGTTTCGCCCACCGTCATGCCGCTGATTTCCTGCAGAGTGGGCATATTGGCGGCCACGCTGTACGGTCCCAGGCTCATCAGGGTAATCACATTCAGAACAAAGGGGTACTCGGTTTCGTCGCCGGCGTAGGGAATGTCCTCGTAATGGGGCATAAAGACCGCGTCGCCGGAGGTGCTGATACCCAGGGCCTGGAGCTTTTCCTTATCCAGACCGTCCAGCCGGCAGAGCAGTTCGCGGCTGTAAAAGTCGAACCGGCCATCCCGCGGCGCAGACTGCCGGTCTCTGCCGACCACTTCGGCCACCCATTTTTGACTGCCGCGGCGGGCAAAGCGGTAGCCGGGAATGAACCAGGCCCCCAGTTCTTTCAGGGTATCCCAATCGGTGCCGATGGTTTGCAGGCGGTCCTTGAGCAGAGCCTCAAAGCTGTCCCACGGAAAAGCCGGGGCGATGGGGTCGCCCATGGCCTGGGCCACCTTGAGCAGAAAGTCGCCGGTAGGCATGGTATCGTGCAGAGGCTCGACCATCGGCTGGCGGAGGGCCACACCGGGGTAGCCCAGTCCTTCGATGGCATCGTCCTGCCAGCGTTCCAGGAAGGTTGGTTCCGGGAGCACCAGGTCGGCGTAGAGGGCGGTTTCGTCCATAAAGGTGCTGAAGGAAACGATGAAAGGCACCTTCTGCAGGGCGTCGGCAAAACGCAGACCGCCCGGCGTTTCGTAGACCGGGTTGGCATCGTAGAGGAACATGGCCTCCACCGGCGCGCCTTCCAGAATGCGGTCGGCGACGGCCTGGTAGGCGTGCCGGCCCAGAGGAAAGCGGGTTCCGGCCCCGTCCAGCCGTTCGGCGGCCCGGCCCTGCTCGGCGATGGGGTCTGCCGGGAGCGGCGGCCATTCGGCGCAGGGGAAGTAGCGCTGGGTCAGCACACCGCCGGGCTGGTCCAGATTGCCGATGAGGGCGTTGAGGATATGGACGGCCATAGCCGCGTACAGGCCGGTGATACTGCCGTTCAGCAGACCGCCTTTACCGGGAAGCATAGCAATGGCCCGCGGGGCCTGTCCGGCAAACTCGCCGGCCAGGCGGGAGATGGTGGTGGCGGATACGCCGGTAATCTGCTCCACCTGCGATGGGTTGTAGTTTTCCAGGACAAAATTTTTGAACCCTTTGTGCTTTTTCCCCTGACTGTCGGTGAAATCCTCAAAGCCAAAGCTGTAGTTGTGGATGAAATCGGAGTCGACCAGGCCGGAGCGAATAATCACATTGGCAATGCCCAGGGCCAGGGCCACGTCGGTGCCGGGTTTGATGGGAATCCATTCATCGGCTTTGGCCCCGGTAATGCCCTGGCGGGGGTCAATCATTACAATCTTGCCCCGTTCGGCCCGTCCCCGGCGCATGTAGGACTGGCCGATGACCGTTCGTTGGGGATTGCGGCCAGCCTCCAGAATGTTGGCCCCAAAGCAGAGGATGTAGTTGGTATTTTCGATGTCGTAGACCGGCAGGTCGTACACCCCCTGGGTGTAGTAGACGGCCAGTTTGGCCGCCTCGATGTTCAGGCTGTCGTGAGAAATGGCATTGGGCGACCCGATGGCCTGCATAAAGCGTTCAATCAGGGGGCGCATCTGGCCGCGGGTTTCGCCGTACAGAAAGGCGACCCGCTCCGGATGGCCGGCGGCCCGAATCTCGGTCAGTTTTTGGGCGACCATCTGCACGGCCTCGTCCCAGGTGATGGGTTCCCACTGGTCACTGCCGCGTTCACCCACCCGGCGCAGGGGGCCGGTCAGCCGGTCCGGGTTGTAGAGCAGTTCTGGCGCGGCCTGCCCCTTGGGACACAAGGCCCCCTGGTTGATGGGATGCATGGGGTTGCCTTCCAGCTTGACCAGCCGGCCATTGACCACCCGGCCCAGCAAACCGCACCCGGACGGGCAGAGCAGGCAGGCCGAAGGCACAATCCGTTCCTCGCCGGTGGGGGCCAGCGTGCCCGTGCTGGCCGCGGCAGGCGCAGACCGCAGAGCGGCTTGCAGGCCCCCCAGAGCGGCGGCAGTTCCGGCGGCCGCGGCGCTTATTTGCAAAAACTGACGGCGGTTGAGAGGATAGGCCATTGTCAGTTACCTCCACATGTCACCAGAGCGGGATTGGCCGAACAAGACGGGATTCCCGGCTCCAGGGGATAGGTATCGGGCGGGGGGGCAGTGGTGCCGTTTGCCAGACCGGCCACGTAAGACACCAGGGCGTCGAGCTGGGCCTCGGTAAACTGGCCGGCAAAAGCGGGCATCCCGCTTCGTTCCCGACCCCGCTCAATGGCCGAGCGAATCTTGCCCTCGCGCAGAGCGGTTCCGGCCAGCGCCGTACCGAACAGTCCCTCTCCCTTTGCCCCGTGGCAGGCAGAGCAAGCAATATCGAAAAGTTCCGGCCCGTCTGTTACCCCGGGGGCAATGAGCACCCCCGGCAGTTGGGGAACCTGGTCGGGGCGGCCGCGGGCGGCCCAGAGCATCCCCCGCAGGGTGCGCGGGCCGCCGCCGCCCGGCGATACATGGCAGGTAGCGCAGGGTTCGCCGGTACGGGCGGCAAATTCGGGCAGGGCGTGGGCCGGCGCCGGCGGTGTCCAGCTGTACCTGACCAGCACAAACACCAGCCCTGCGGCCAGACCAATCGCACCGTACTGAACCACCATCAACAGCTTTGTTCGCATCCGGAGCACTCCTTAGATGAAGGATGAAGGCGGAGGGATGAAGGATAGGCTCATGTATCGTACGCGTGCTTTGTAAGGGCGACCGGCCGGTCGCCCTTACAATAATAAGCACTTGTTTTACACATGAGCGGAAGAATAAAGCC
>RFJV01000447.1 GCA_003694775.1 Chloroflexota bacterium
ACCCCCTCCCCTCTCCCAATTGGGAGAGGGGAGGGGGTGGCGAGCACTGCGAGCCGGGGGAGAGGTGAGGGCTATTCCGCCTTGCGCCTTTATCCCAAGGAGTTTCCACCTTGACTTACCTCCGGTGGCGTTTTCTGCAAGCCATCTTTGTCCTCTGGCTGGCGGCCACGCTGGCCTTTGTGGCCTTTCACTTTACCCCCGGCGACCCGGCCCAGAGTCTGCTGGCCGCGTCCGGCGCGTCTGCCGCCGAAATTGCCGCTCGCCGGGCCGCCCTGGGGCTTGACGCACCCTTGCCGGTACAGTACGCCCGCTACCTGCTGGACCTGCTGACCGGCGACCTGGGCCAATCCTGGCTTCATGGCCGCTCCGTAGCCCGGATGATTGGCGAGCAGTTGCCCGCCACCGCCGAACTGGCCGTCGCCGCCATGCTCATCGGCGCGGGGGTGGGAATTGGTCTGGGTCTGCTGGCCGCCATCCGGCAGGGAACCTGGCTGGACACCCTGGCGACCAGCCTGGCCGTTATCGGCCTCTCTACCCCCACCTACTGGAGCGGCCTGCTGGCGATTCTGTTCTTCTCCCTGCATCTGCGCTGGTTCCCGGCCACCGGTCAGGGCGACCTGCGTCACCTGGTTCTGCCGGCTCTGGTGCTGGGCTTTGCCCTCTCCGGCTCCATTGCCCGGCTGGTGCGTGCCCGCGTGGTCGAAGTGATGGCCGAACCCTACGTGCTGGCGGCCCGTGCCCGCGGCATCACCCCCCGGCCTGTTCTGCTGTCGCACGTCCTGCGTCCGGCCATGGCCCCTGCCCTGACGGTCATCGCCCTGCAGTTTGGCTTCTTGCTGGGCGGGGCCGTGGTCACCGAGTCCGTCTTCGCCCGGCAGGGACTGGGCCGGCTGGCCGTGGAGGCTATCCTCTGGCGAGACCTGCCCGTGGTACGCGGGGTGGTCCTGCTTTCTGCCGCGGTGTATGTCCTCGTCAACCTCCTGGCCGACCTGCTCCAGGTGTGGCTCAATCCCAGACTGCGGGATACCCTGCTGTGATTAAGTGGACTGCTCCCCCCCAACGTCCCTTTCTCAAAGACCCGCTTCCGCTGGCCGCCCTGGGCTGGCTTTTCCTGGCCGGAATGGCCGCCTTGCTGGCCCCCTACCTGGCTCCTGCCGGGCCGCTGGCCGGCAGTTCGACCCGCAGTCTTCTGCCGCCCGGTTCCACCGCCTGGCTCGGCACCGACCTCCTGGGTCGCGACGTGTTCAGCCGGCTTGTTTGGGGAGCGCGCTGGTCGCTGGGGATGGCCGCCGGCGGTCTGGCCGTAT
This sequence comes from Chloroflexota bacterium, assembly GCA_003694775.1. Taxonomy (GTDB): domain Bacteria; phylum Chloroflexota; class Anaerolineae; order 4572-78; family J111; genus J111. Next base: position 1,308 of record RFJV01000447.1, read on the forward strand.
CGGTGGGGCTGGGCCTGCCGGTGGGGTTGCTGGCCGGCGCCTTCGGAGGCCGGCTCGACGCGGTTCTGATGCGGCTGGTAGATACCTTGCTGGCCTTTCCCGGCCTCCTGCTGGCGATGGCCGTGGTCAGCCTGCTGGGGCCGGGCATCGGACCGGTAGCGGTGGCTGTGGGCATTGCCGCCGCGCCCGGTTATGCCCGCGTGGTTCGCACCGCCGCCGCCGATGTGCGCACCCGGCTGTACGTGGAAGCCGCCTTTGCCGTCGGCTGTAAGCGCCGCCGCGTCCTGCGCCGGTACATTCTTCCCAACGCCCTGTCGCCGGTGATTGCCTTTGCCGCCACCCAACTGGGCTGGATACTGCTCAACGGTGCCGCGCTCAATTTTCTGGGCCTGGGGGTCGCCCCTGGCACACCGGAGTGGGGGGCTATGCTGGTCGACGGGCGGGCCTACCTGCGCGGCGCGCCCTGGGTCAGCACCTTTCCCGGCCTGGCCCTCACCCTGACCGTCCTGGCCGCCACTCTCCTGGGCGACCGTTTGCAAAGAAGCCTGCAGAGGGGGTAAAGTAAAAAAGAGTCCCTGCTTGTTTGTCAGGGGTCTGTCCAAAATTTTTGGACAGACAGGGGGGCCGGGGGGATTCCCCCCGAATCCCCCCAGGTTTGTCCAGAATTTTAGGAATTCTGGACAAACCCGTTTATCAGGCAGTCATATTAAGGAGCATAACAATGATGTTTGACCTTGTCATCAAAAACGGGGAAATTGTTACCGCCGAAGCCACCTACCGGGCAGACATCGGCATCCGGGGTGAACAGATTGCCGCCATCGGGCAGAACCTGACCGGCCGGCAGGAGATTGACGCCACCGGCAAGCTGGTCACGCCCGGTGCGGTTGATGTACACGTACACCTGGAAATGCCCATCGGCAATTTTGTCTCTGCGGACGATTTCTTTACCGGTACGCGGGCCGCGGCCATTGGCGGGACAACCACCATCATCGACTTTGTCGAAACCGGTCCCAACGAGACGATGGTCCAGGCCCTGGCGGCCCGCCGCGCCAAGGCCGACCCCAAGGTGGTCATCGATTACGGCCTCCATATGACCATCGGGCCGGACGACATCGCCCGGCTCGACCAGGTGCCCGCGGCCTACGAGGCCGGCTGTGCCAGCTTCAAGCTGTACATGGCCTACGGCCTGCGCCTGCGCGACGGCGAACTTCTGCAGGCCCTGGAGGCCGTGCGCGATGTGGGCGGTCTGCCGGTGGTCCACGCCGAAAACTGGGACATCATCACCACCCTGATTGCGCGCAACCTGGCCGCGGGCCGGGTGGACCCCTGCTGGCATCCCCGCAGTCGCCCGGCGGCGATGGAAGGCGAGGCCGCCGGACGGGTCATCGACATTGCCGCGCTGGTGGGGGTCCCGCTGTACATTTTCCACGTTTCCTGCGGTGAGGTGGTCGACCGCATTGCCGCGGCCCGCCTGCGCGGCCAGCCGGTGTACGGCGAAACCTGCCCTCAGTACCTTTTCCTCTCCGATGAGCTGTACGACCGCCCCGGCGTGTCGGGTGCATATCCCGTCTGCGCGCCGCCGCTCCGCACCCCGGCCCAGCAGGAGCGCCTCTGGGAGGCCCTGTCCCGGCAAACCCTGCAGGTGGTCTCCACCGACCACTGCCCCTTCACCACCGCCGACAAGGCCAGCGGTCTGGGCAATTTCAGCCGGATTCCCGGCGGTGTTCCGTCCATTGAAATGCGCTTCCCGGCCCTGTACGCCTACGGTGTGTGCGGCGGCTGGTTTTCGGCCAACCGCTGGGTGGATATGTGCTGTACTACCCCGGCCCGCCTGTTTGGCCTGACCCGCAAAGGCCACATCGCCGCCGGCTACGATGCCGACCTGGTGCTGTTCGACCCGCAGGCGCGGCGGCGGTTGTCTGCCGAAACCCTGCACGAAAATATCGACTGGACCCTGTACGATGGGCTGGAGGTGACCGGCTGGCCCGATACCGTCCTCAGCCGGGGCGAGGTCATCGTGTCGGGCGGCGAACTGACCGCCCGGCCCGGACGGGGACGGTTCATTGCCCGCCGGCTTCCGGCTGGCTGACCCCCAACACCGACAGCACAAACCGGGCAATCTGCTCTGCCCCGCCGACCGCGGCCTCCCTCCGGCGGGGCAGAGCCAGCAGGGCTGGCAGTCTGTCCAGCCAGCGGCCCGCCCGGAAAGCCGCTTCATCGATGGGCAGGCCGGCCATCCGCCGGTCGATATACTGCACCAGCACCGGCGACTCCCGGAATTGGGCGCGGGCAATATAGCCCATCGGTACGCCGGCCTGGTAAACCTCGGCGACGGTGCTGTAGCCAACCTTGCCCACCACCGCATCGACCGCGTTCACCAGGTCCGGGTGGTAGAAGCCGGACTGCCGCGGCAGGAGGCGTACGTTGCCTGCCGCGGGCAGTGCCTCCTCCACACCGGGAATGACAAAGCAAACCTCCGGCTGGACCGCCAGCCGGGTCAGAAAATCGTACGCCCACGCTGTACCCCCCATCGTCACCAGCACTGCCGGAACACCGGCGGGAATGTCCAGCCGCTGGCGAATTTCTGCCCGTGGAGTGCGCACTCCGCGGCTGACCGGCGGGACGGTCAGGTGGGCGCGTTCCGCCGCCGCGCAGACCGGCTCGGTCTGGATGTGGTAGTCGGTCTGCTGAAACCAGTCCCGCAGGCCGGCAATGTGCCGGCGCAGGCGGTCGGCCAGGGCCGGCGTCTCCACCAATGGCAGATACCCCTCGTAAATCCAGTCCCAGGTAAAGTTTTCCACCA
>RFJV01000448.1 GCA_003694775.1 Chloroflexota bacterium
GTTGTCATTACTGTTGTCATTACTGTTGTCATTACCGTTATCATTGCTCTCATTGGCATTATTGTTATCCATACTGCCGTTTGTATTATTATCTTCATTGCGGTTATCATCTGATGTATTCTCATTTTCAGACTCGTTATCCTGACCATTATCATTGCGGTTTTCATTGTCCACACCCTCATTCTCGTTGGCCGGCGGTTCCGGGCCGGCTGTGCCGCCCGATGGCGTCCTGATGGCAGGTGTCGGGGGCAGAGACGTTGGCACAGCCGTAGGCGATGGGGTCACCGTTGGGGTTAGGGTGGGAGATGCGGTTGGTGTCGGCGATAAGGTCGGTGACGGCGTTGGCGACGGGGTCAGCGTTGGTGACGGCGTTGGCGACGGGGTCAGCGTTGGTGGCGGCGTTGGCGACGGGGTCAGCGTTGGCGACGGCGTGGCTGTGGGAGAGGGCGTGGCGGTCGCCGGTCCGGGCAGGAGCACGGTAATTTTCAGTGCCCGGAGCCGGTCGGGCGGCTGGGTTTCTGCTTCGATGCGCACCAGCGCCCCAACAACCAGGTCGCCGGTAATCTGCGTGTCGGGCGTAATCCAGGCCGAGAAGCCATCAATTTCCACCTGCGTATCGCTGACCGAGCGGACCCTGTCCACAAACGTGACCATCACCCGCTCGCCTTCCTTCAGAAGCAGTTCGGTTTCCAGCCGGCGATGGCCGTTGAAGGTATCCAGCAGGCGCTGGCGGTCGATGGGATTGCGGGTCAGGCTGAGCCGGAGCCTCTCTCCGGCCAGCTTGAAATTGTAAAACGGCTCGCCGGGCAGACTGTCCTGGGAAGCCATTGTCAGGCCGCCGCCCAGCACTGTTCCGGCCAGAAAGGCCAGCACCAGCGCGGCGGCGGTGGCCGCGGTTCTGACGCCGGTCAGCAGGTGGCTTTGCCAGTTCAGAGCCAGCCGGTTCCGCAGGGAGGCCAGCCAGCCGGGCCGGTCTCGCAGAGTCTGGGCGTGGGCCAGCATCTTCTGGCGGCTGGCATTGGGCAGAGGGATGGGCACAGCCTGCTGGAGTGTTTCTACCTCCGCGGCCACTGCCAGCAGGGGCGCCAGCCAGTCAGCATCGGGACCGGCCTCTGCTAAAACCTCGTCCAGCGACAGGCCGGCGGCCAGAAGGGCCAGAGCCTCCTCCAATTTTTCTTCTGGATTTGCGGCAGGTATCTGTTTTGCCATTGTTAAATCGATTCCGTATTATCTGTTGATTCCTGTAAAATTTCGGCCAGGGCACGCAAGGCCCGGTACTGCAGTCCCTTCACCGCGCCGGGCGTTTTCTGGATGGCCTGGGCCACCCCCTTGATGTCCACTCCCTCCATAAACCGCATCAGAATGACATCCCGCTGTTCATCGGTCAGCCGGGCAATGGCCTGCCGGAGCTGTTCGAGGCGTTCATTCTGCAGGACTTTCTGCCGCGGGTCGGCCTCCGCCGACGAGGCCAGCCGGTCGTCCAGGGTTGTTTCCGGCATCCGTGCCCTCCGGCGGTAGTGGTCGACTACCACGTTGCGGGCAATGCCCATAATCCAGCCTTTGGGAGAATCGCGCCATCCCTGACCGCGTTTCAGTCCTTCCAACATCCGCACAAATACTTCCCCGGTCAAATCTTCCGCAGTCTGCGGGTCGCTCACCTTAAAACGAATATAGCGGGCGACGGGGCCATAAAATTGTGCGTGAAGCATTTTCAAGGCTGTGGGGTCCAGTTGTTGGGCCTGAATGAGCCACTGCTCGTTATTTAAGTCCATAGTCCATACGTATGTAATATGTCGAAGTTAGCGGGAAAAAGGCGCGAGGCAAACCTTAAAATTTTAAAGCCAAACTCAATCCCCCACGCCAACATTATGCCCAACAGTACGGATAATACCAAATCCCGGCTTTAAATCTTTCAAATCAAACCAGTTTCAAACCAATTTTCAAATTCCGCGTAACCTTTTGCCGTTTTTTGCGACTTGTACTGCGACTGTCGATGCTGTAGAGGGGTCGGGAAGCCCGGCTGTGAAGGGAGCAAACGGAGATTATGCAGATTAACCCGGTAAAATCGTGGGGGATTTCCCTGGAAGTTTCAGAAAATCGTACCGCCTGGCCGTGGGCGGCCTGGAACTGGCGAACACTGGTGCTGGCCGGCGGCTTGCTGGCAGTATTCGTCATTCTGCTGGCATCTATCCAGTTTGCCACGCCCCACCTGGCCGGCAACGACGGTTACTACCATATCAAAATTGCCCAGGTGATGCGCCAGCAGGGGCTTGTACCGGATTTTGACTGGCTCCCTCTGACCATCCTGAACGCCGAATCCTTCTACGACCATCACTTTCTGTACCACGTTTTGCTGATACCCTTCACCTTTGGCGATTTGCGAACCGGCGCCAAATGGGCCAGCGTCCTCTTTCCGGCCCTGACCTTCCTGACCGGCTGGGTGCTCCTGCGCGGCCAGCGGACGCCGTACGCGGCTTTGTGGTCGCTGGGGCTGATGGGAGTGTCCTCGGCCTTTCTGTACCGGATGAGCATGCCGCGGGTGCAGGCCCTGTCGCTGTTGGTGCTGTTCCTGGCTCTGCATGTCACCCTGACCCGCCGCTACCGCTGGCTGTTGCCCCTCTCCTTCCTGTACGTATGGCTGTACGACGCCTTTCCCCTGGTTCTGATAGTTGTGGGGACATACGTGGGAGCATTGTGGCTGGTGGAGCGGAAGCTGACCCTCCGCCCGCTGATGTATACTGCCGTCGGCGTTGTGCTGGGGCTGGTGGTGAATCCTTACTTTCCGGACAATGTCATTTTCATCTACCACCATCTGGCCCCCAAGCTGACGGATGCCACCGCCACCCGCGTGGGTAACGAATGGTATCCGTACAAGACCTGGACCCTGGTGGAAAATTCCGGCTGGGCGCTGGCCGCTTTTCTGGCTGGTGTGTTCGCCCTGGGATGGCAGGAACGCCGGATGAATACTACCCAGGCCACGCTGTTGGGGCTGGCGGTGCTGTTTGGCGCAATGCTGTTCAAATCGCGGCGGTTTGTGGAATATTTTCCGGCATTTGCCCTGCTGTTCTGCGCCGCGGCCTGGTCGCCCCTGTTTCAGCAGTGGGCCAAAAGCCGTCGCTGGGTGGGGCGAGAACTTCCGGTCCTGCTGACCCTCATTCTCATTCCGGCCATCTGGCTGAATGTCCAGGCCGCGCAGGACAGTCTGAAGCAGTCCAAGCCGTACACCCTCTATGCCGGCGCGTCGGCCTGGCTGGTGGAGAATACACCTGCCGGAAGCCGGGTCTTCCAGACCGACTGGGACGATTTTACCCGTCTCTTCTACTACAACACCCACAACACCTATACCCTGGGCCTGGACCCCACTTACATGCAGTTATACAACCCCGACCTGTACGACCTGTGGGTCGACATCACCCGCGGGCGGGTAGAAGCCCCCTCGCAGGCGATTGCCGAACAGTTCGGCGGGGAATATGTCATCACCGACCTGCACCACAAATCGTTTCTGAAAAAAGCCAGAAACGACCCCCACCTGTCGGAAGTGTACCAGGATGACGACGCAGTCATCTTCCGGGTGATGTTTCCACCCGATGACCAGCCATAGAGAGCAGAAAGGAGGTCGGCTCGCGAATTTATCACCAAGGAATCAAACAACGCACCAACTCATTAACACACCAAACTATTTTTCAGGAGAGAAACAATGAAACGGGTAACGAAATTTTACAAACTTATCTTTCTTACACTGATGCTGACGCTGGGAATGGCCCTGAGCGCCTGCGCAGACTCGGTCAACATCGAGGGACAGGGCGAGATTAATGTCGACGTGCCGGCGGACAACGGCAATACCA
>RFJV01000449.1 GCA_003694775.1 Chloroflexota bacterium
ATCACCAACGGCGTGGCCGAAATTATGGTGGTGCTGGCCCGCAGTGAAGAAGGCACCACCGACGCCCGCGGCCTGTCCCTCTTCCTGGTTGAGCGGGACGAAACGGTCCGCATTCGGCGCATTGAGGACAAGATTGGCATCCACACCTCCCCCACCTGTGAAATTGAGTTCGACAACACCCCGGCCCAGCTTATCGGCAAGCGGCGGTTTGGCCTCATCCGGTACGCTATGGGGCTGATGAACGGCGCCCGGCTGGCCGTGGCCGCCCAGGCGCTGGGCATTGCCGAGGCCGCCTACCGCGAGGCGCACCGCTACGCTCGCGAACGGGTTCAGTTTGGCAAGCCTATCCGCGACATCCCCGCGGTCAGCCGGATGCTGTTGGCAATGCGCGGCGAAATTGAGGCCGCCCGCGCCCTGGTGTACGAAACCAGCCGCTGGGTAGACCTGGCCAAAGCCTATGACCACTACCTGAGCACCGACGAAGGCAAAAAAGATAAAGCCGCTAAAAAGCGGCAGAAACAGGCCCAGGCTCTGGCCGACGCCCTGACCCCGCTGACCAAGTACTACGCCACCGAAATGGGCAACCGGGTCTGCTACCTGTCGATGCAGGTGCACGGCGGGGTGGGCTACATGCGAGAGTTCAACGTGGAGCGTCACTACCGGGACATCCGGGTGACCAATATCTACGAAGGAACCAGCCAGCTTCAGATTGTGGCCGCCATCGGTAAACTGCTGGGCGGCACCATTAACGAACTGCTGGACGAATGGGCCGCGGAGGAATATGGTCCGGAGCTGGCCCCGCTCAAGGCCAGCCTGCTGGAGGCCACGGAGCAGTTCAAGCAGTCGGCGCTCCAGCTCAAGGAAAAGGAGACCGAGGTCATCGACTACTACGCCTCGGACCTGACCGATATGGCCGTGTACGTGGTCAATTCCTGGCTCCTGCTTCGCCACGCCCGCGTGTCGGAACGGAAGCGGGATATGGCCCGCCTGTACCTGACCGAATACCTGCCCAAAGTGCACGCCGCGGCCAGAGCCATCGCCGCGGCCAGCATGACCCCCCTGGATGTTCGCCAGTCCATCCTGGCCGAGCCGTTTTAACCCCCATCCAGAAATCCCCCGGGGTAGGCGAAGGCACTGCCTTCGCCTACCCCTTGCCGTAAACAACGGCTACTGCCCGCCGTTTGGCAAAACGTAGGGATTCCGTACACTAAAATGGTTGACAGTCCGGCTCATGTCGGCTATACTATAGAATAATCAACAGTCGGAGCAGACTGTGCAGGAATCGAGGATGAGAAAAAGTCTGACATTTAAAACCAAGAGGTTTGGCGGCAAAAACACCTGAACGCATGATGCGCGCGGGTGTTTTTTGTTTTTTTGGTATTTTGACAGATTTCCTCCCTTAAAATTCTGTATCCATCATTTTTAAGGAGGTTCGCTTAATGGACTCTGGGATGATTGGCAAGATTGAAAAGGCGATACTGTACGCTCAGGAACCGGACCGGATTAAGTTCGACAGGTTCGAGGTAACGTTTAACGGTGACCATCGCCTGCACAAAGTTACGTATGACCAGGGACACTGGAACTGCGACTGCAAATTTTTTGCGACGCGTGGAGTATGCTCCCACGTAATGACTCTGGAACGGGTGCTGGCCGGTTCGGTTGAGCCGGCGGAGATTGTCCCGCTCCCGGCCTGACCTGCTCCCTAAAATAGAATACGCAAAAAAAACCGTCGCCAAAAGCGACGGTTTTTTTTGTACCTCCGGAGGGACTCGAACCCCCAACCCTCGGTTCCGAAGACCGATGCTCTATCCAATTGAGCTACGGAGGCTTACTTCGCCCACAATTATACCCTGCTCCGGCGAAGTGTCAAAATCAGAAAAAAACTATGCGTGATGGAGGGTCAGCAACCCTTTTTTTACCAGCTCGGCTCGCGTGCGCTGGGCCACCTCGTAATCCGGCGCGGCGGCCAGCACTTCCTCTATCGTTTTGCCGGCCACGGCCCAGTTCGGCTCCCGGTCCATGTAGACGTGGAGCAGATAGCCGTTGGGGCACTCAAACATATCGTAGCAGTTGACGCGCAAGGCAAAACCGGGACCTTCCACAATCCGCCGGCCCTCAAAGGTGACCACGTTGTCTTCAATGCCGGTAATCCGGCTGACTTTTTCGATGGCCTGTTTGACCTGCTCCGCCGAAGCCGGCTCCAGTTTGATAGCTCCTTTTCCTGTTGCGGCTAATCGGGCAATGTCCATCATCCATCCTCCGGGGGTGTTAGTTTGTCAGTTTGTCAGTGTGTTAGTTTGTGAGTTGGAGAGTTAGAGAGTTGGGGAGTGTAATCTCCAATCTCCAATCTCCAATCTCTAATCCCCAATCTCTAATCTCTAATCTCTAATCCCCAATCCCCATCTCCGCTGAATGGCGGTTGTACCAGACCATACTGCCTGCCGCACCCAGCCCGATGATGATAAACAGGTTGACCAGCCCGCAAGCAGTGTTGGTAGCCAGCGTGGTTTGCCAGTACTGCTGGGTGTCGGTCAGGATTTCGGCGGGGAGGCCAAAATCGGCCAGCATGGCCGGAAGCTGGGGCGAGTTGGTCACCAGCACCGCGTTGACCACGGCGGCTAGGCCCTGCCCGGCCAGGCTGACCAGACCGGTTGCGCCCGCGGCTATCAACCCGCTCCGCAAAGCCTGGGGCTGGGTCGGTGGCCGGTCAAAATGGCAGGCCAGGTATCCCACCGCAGCCCCCAGCAAGGGGGTCAGACAGAGCGTACAAAAGGGCGAAAAAAGGGTCAGCCCCATCACGTAAATGAGGCCCAAAACTGCGCCGATGATTCCTGCTTTCAGCACGCCGGTATCCTTTTATTCCGGAATTCGTTCCACTTTCAGGGTGTTGGTTCGGCCGCTTTGCCCGTAGGGCGGCGTACCGGCAATGATGACCACCGTATCGCCGGGCGCGGCCAGCCCGCACTGCCGGGCCTGGGCCAGCCCTACCTCTATCATCTCGTCGGTGGCCTTGATGATGTCGGTGAGGGCGCTTTCTACGCCCCAAATCAGGGCCAGACGCTGGCGGGTACGGGGGGAGGCCGACAGGGCCAGCACGGGACGCCGCGGGCGGTGACAGGCCACACGGGTGGCGGTCGCTCCAGAAGTGGTAAAGGCCACAATCACCCTGGCGTTCAGGGTGTCTGCCACCACATGGCTGGCATAGGCCACCGTTGGCTCAATTTCTTTGGGGGGAGACAGTGCCGGCGGCGGGGGCAGTTTTCCGGCAAACCAGGCCTGTTCGGTGGCCTGGGCAATGGCGGCCATGGTGGCGACCACCCGCACCGGATGCGCGCCCAGAGCTGTTTCTCCGGACAGCATCAGGGCATCGGTGCCGTCGAGGATGGCGTTGGCAACGTCGGTGGCCTCGGCGCGGGTAGGCTTGTGGGCCTCCACCATCGATTCCAGCATCTGGGTGGCCGTGATGACCGGCGTCCCGACCTGCCGGCAGGCGGCAATGATGCGCTTCTGGGCAATGGGTGCTTCCTGGATGCTCATCTCCAGGGCCAGGTCGCCGCGGGCTACCATCACCCCGTACGCTTCCTGGACGATGGCCTCAATGTCTTCCAGGGCATTCTGCCGCTCTATCTTGGCAATGACCGGAATCGACGCCCCGCGGCGAGCCAGGTACTCGTTGAGCTGGCGCACGTCTGCGGCAGACTGTACAAACGACAGGGCCAGAAAGTCGAACCCTTCTTCGATGGCAAAGTCGATGTCGGCGTAATCTTTTTCCGTGATGGAGGGCAAACTGACCCGCCGTCCGGGCAGGTTCAGCCCCCGCCGACTGCTCAGCTTGCCGCCCTGGACCACACGGGCCAGCACGTCGCCGTTTGGTTCAACCGATTCCACCCGCAGTTCGATGTTGCCATCGTCCAGCAGAATTTTACAGCCGGGCACAACGTCGCGGCCCAGGTGCAGATAGCTGACCGAGGCCTGGTGGCTGTTGCCGACCAGCGCCTGTGGGGTCAGGCGGAAGGTCTGGCCTTCTTCCAGCCAGGTAGAGCCGCCTTCAATCTCGCCCACGCGGACGCGCGGTCCCCGCAGGTCGCCCAGAATGGCCAGCGGGACGTTCAGCTCATCCCGCAGTTTTTTCAGCCGGGCCACCACTGGGCGAAGCGTGTCGGCAGAGCCGTGGGAAAAATTGAGCCGGGCCACATCCATCCCGGCCAGAATCATCTGGCGAAGAACTTCCTCGCTCTCGCAGGCCGGGCCAATGGTGGCAACAATTTTGGTTCGCTTGGCTGGTCGCTGATGAACGGGCATAACCGCAGTATAACACCAACCCGGTTGATTGGCAACGTTTTGCCCGGTGAGAGGGAGCCAATTATTGACGCCAGCGGCAATCTATGCTAGATTGTATCTGCTCTGGCTCCGGTGAAATTACGGTAGACGGTAAACAGTAGACGGTAAACAGGGTGATGTTGTAGTGGGCGCACGGCCGTACGCTCCGCCGGATGACCA
>RFJV01000450.1 GCA_003694775.1 Chloroflexota bacterium
CTTTGAGGTCTTCTGGGGGTCGGAGCCGGACGGGTACTACTACTTCCCCAACGGTTTTGGGGCCGGGCCGATTGTGCTCAACCTGGAACTGCCGCCGGACGCACACGCTATCAACCCGAATGTTATCATCCATTCCACCGGTCTGGATGAAACCTGGACCGTGTTTCTGGGCTTTTACCGCGGAGACACACCGCCGCCGGATGTCACCCAACTGAAAACCCCCGGCGGCAACTTCCTCCCCTTCCCCACGCTGGAAGACCTGGAACTGCTGAGCCAGTGCGGCTATATGGACCTGCCGAACGTGGCGAAGGAAGTAATGCCGGTGCTGGAGCCGCCCTCGACGGTCAGTCCAACGGTGAATATGCCCAACGTGGGCGGCATTCTGGTTCAGCCGCTGTCTCCGGGGGTGCTGGCGATGGCCGTGGTGCTGGCGGTCGCTCTGCCGGCGGTGGGGCTGTGGACCCTGCGCCGGAAGTAAAACAGGCGCGGGGATATCCCGCGCCCCTGTTTTTGCGGTAGATACCCCTACAACCCGGACAGGTCAACCGGCTCCAGGGTGGGATTTTCGCCGCGGGCGCGGCCCTCTTTTGCCATATCGACCCAACTGCCGTTGACTTTGACCCGCACCACATCCGCGGTAAAGTCGGTGTTGGTGCCCATCGCATCATCATTGCTCATCAGGCTGGAACCGACGCCGTAAATATCAACCGGCACATCCAGCTCCTCGAACCAGCTTATCTTGTCCGGGTTGAACCCCCCGCTGACCACAATTTTAACCTCGCGGCAGTACTGCGCGGCCCGCTCCCGCCATTCGGGGGGCAGGTCCCAGCTTTCCCAGGCGCTGTCCAGCGCCTGCCGGACCAGCCAGCACAGCCGCGGGTTCACCCCGTTATCGAGTCTGCGGTCGCCCAGGGGCGGCACGCTGACATCCCGCATATTGCTGGACGTATCCAGCCGCACCCCAAACAGCTTGTATTTCTGCGCTTCGGTGGACAGGCCGGCATCCACCGCGACCCGGTAGCGCTCAAACATTGCCTTGAGCACCGCCACGCTGACCCCCACACAGTCGTTGGTAAAGTCCACCAGGGCGATACGCGGCACGTCAGGAGGACGGACGGCGGCAAAGGCCAGCATCGCCTCGACGGTGTCCCCCAGAAAGCAGGCGATGGCCGCGTGAGCCACCGTGCCGCCGCCAAAACCGCCCCACCAGTCGCCCTGGGCATCGGTAGACACAAAGGAGCCGAGCTTCTGCTGGAAGTCCATATTGAACCGGCGGACGGCGATATCGTAGGCGTAGCCGTCTGCGGCCTGAACCTCGTGGGCGTCGAAGCGGGCGGGGAAAAAGAGCACCGGTTTGCCCCGCGCCGCCTTGAGCGTGTTGTACACGTTGGTGGCAATCCGGCTACCGCGGGTCAGCGCGCCGAGTATGGGTGTCTCCAGCAGGGCAAAGTCGCGATACCGGCCCCGCACCCGGATAACCGGCTGAACCTGCCGCGGGTCGCCGTTGTAATAGGTAAAAACGCCATCCTGCACGGCTTCTACCCGCAGATGGGACCAGGTTTCTACAAATGTGCCGTCCTCGCGAAAGTAGCCGGTACAGTGACGGAGCATGCTCAGCGCTTTGTCGACCCCCGCTATCAGGGCGTACGGTCGCCGGCGGGTGAAGAACTGCATCTCCACCTCGATGTCGCCGGTTGCCAGCCCCTCCGGGGCGATACCCAGCTTTTCCAGGATGGGAGAGTGTCCGCTGAAGCGGTAGTTATTTTCGGCCAGCACCTGCAGGGTATTGGCGATGTTGACAAAATACTTGTCGGAGTACCACCCCCGGCGCATCCGGTCGATATCCAGCTTGAAGGTACGGTTAGTCAGTCGGCGGTTGTTGAAGATAGACATGGTTCAATTCTCAATTCTCAATTCTCAATTCTCAATGAGCCAATTCTCAATTCTCAATTGATTCTTTGGCTCTTTGGCTCATTGGCTCTTTGGCTCATTGGCTCATTGGCTCTTTGGCTCTTTGACTCATTGGCTCATTGGCTTATTGCCGCCTGGCGCATTGCCAGCCGGGACAGACCGGGCAGGTAGGAGTCCCAGTGAATCAGTTCGTCAAGGCGGTATGCCCCCTGAACAATCTGGCGGGTGGTGGGGTCCAGGCGGCGGATGGCCTCGTCCAGCGTTTCGATGGCTCTGGCTTTGTTCAGGGCCTGGACGATTTCCCGGGGCAGGTCGATGGTTTGCAGGCTGATGCCCAGCCAGTCGATGCCCAGCGGGCGCAGGTTCTCCGCCAGCAGAAGATTGAGCTGGTGCTCCAGCCGGCGGCGGGTGGAGGGGAGAAACAGGCCGCGCAGGGGAATCTGCCCGACCAGCCGGCGCAGGAGAATGTCTACCTGCCGGGTAATGATGCGCTCCGCGTTGGGCAAACTGCGCAGTCGCTGGCTGTGGGCCTCGGTGATGTGGGCCGGCTGAAGCCGGAACGGGCCGGACCAGTGAATGACCACCCCCGCGGCGTCGCGGGTGGTTACGTCTGCGGTTTGCCCGGATGCCAGTTGGGTGCGGGTCGACAGAATCAGCTCGACCCGCTCAAACGGGTGCAGACGCTGTCGCCCGGCGGGAAGCAGGCGGGAGAAAAAGCCGTGCTGGTCTATAGTTACGGCCACGCTGTCTTCCGGTACCAGGTACAGCCCAACCCGCCAGAACATATAGCCGGCCACCACTGCCGCTAACAGCACTCCTCCAACGATGAGAAACAACATAGGAGCCTCCTTTCCTGCCGGCTGGACCGGCTAGGCTATCGATGCCACCACCTCAATGCCGTTGAGCATCATGTGGTACAGGAAAATGTAGTGGAGCAGGTCGCCATCGTGCGGCACCGCGCCGATTTCGCGGGCCACAGACACCGGCAGGTCGTACGTATCCACGCAGTCCACCGGCAAAATGACCCGTATTTTCTGGTTGCGGGCATTGCCCCGCAGTTTCAGGCCCATCGCCAGCTGGTAGGTGCACAGGTCGGTGCAGTCGCCCACGGTGATGAAGGTATCCACCTCCGGGTGCGCGTCGAGCCAGCCGTTGAGGTCGGTTTCCACCAGCGAGCTGATAGAGTTTTTGGGTATCACCAGGAAGCGGTCAAAAAAGGGCAGAGCCTTGAATTCGGGCACGGCCTCGCTTTCCGCGGTGCCGCGGACGCAGTGGGGCGGGTAGCTCTCGAACTCCACGGCGTCTTCGGGGTGGGTATCCTGGGTGAGGATAAAGTGAGACACACCGGCGGCGTGGCTCTTTTCAAACAGCCGGACAATCGGCTGGACGATGTTCGCCACGCGGGGGCTGGCTAACGGCCCCTCGTAGCAGAACCCGTTAATAACATCCACCGACACCACGGCGACCTTTTCCGGGCCGTTTTTGACCACGTCGGCAATGGGAAGCGGCTGTAAGCCGTTGACCCATTCGACCACGTAGTTCAGGAATGGTTCGCTTTTTTTAAGCAGGTCTGCGGTTTGCATAATTTTTACCCCTGTATTAGTGTGAATTTTACACTATTTAGTAAAACAAAAAATAAAACAAACTTAGTGTAAATTACACAATAAGTATAGCACTGAAATGGAATTTTGTCAATAGTTTGCGGGCCATCGGGTGCGTTTCAAATTTTTGA
>RFJV01000451.1 GCA_003694775.1 Chloroflexota bacterium
CAATTATTGCCTTGGCTGAGCGCTTCGATGTTCGGCAAATAGCCACATTCGACCACCGGGACTTCAGCCTGGTTCGTCCCAAGCACTGCAGTAGTTTTAAATTGCTTCCCTAATCTATTTGTAATTGTTCGGGCATAAGGTGCAATGCACTTGTTCTGGCTGTACATAAGCGGGCCGCTCACGAATTTGGCACGAATTTATAAATAAACAGCTGACCGGCCCATAGTGGAAAGATTGCACCCAAACGGCTATCACCGTTGAAGGTACTCCAAAAGTGTGGTAGCAGACACCATCCAAAACCTAAGAAGAAAGGATAAATGCAATGTCATCCAAGATTCTGGAACTGCTTGGCGATAAAGCAGACGACCTGCTGGGGCATGTCTGCCAGGGCATTCCCAAGGAGTCTCTGCACCTGCCCGGCCCGGATTTTGTAGACCGGGTGTGGGCACAGTCGGACCGGAATCCGCAGGTTCTGCGCAGTTTGCAAACTCTGTTCAGCCACGGACGGTTAGCCGGCACCGGCTACCTGTCCATCCTGCCGGTTGACCAGGGCATCGAGCACAGCGCCGGGGCCTCGTTTGCCCCCAACCCGGCCTACTTTGACCCCGAAAATATCGTCAAGCTGGCTATCGAAGGCGGATGCAACGCGGTGGCCTCCACCCTGGGCGTGCTGGGGTCTGTATCGCGCAAGTATGCCCATAAAATCCCCTTCATCGTCAAAATCAACCACAACGAACTGCTGACCTACCCCCAAAAGTACGACCAGGTAATGTTTGCCAGCGTCAAACAGGCCTGGGACCTGGGTGCAGTGGCGGTTGGGGCAACCATTTACTTTGGCTCCAAGGAATCCAGCCGCCAGATTATGGAAGTCAGCGAAGCCTTTGCCTACGCCCACGAGCTGGGTATGGCCACCATTCTGTGGTGCTACCTGCGCAACTCCGCCTTCAAGAAAGACGGCGTGGACTACCACGACGCGGCAGACACCACCGGTCAGGCCAACCATCTGGGGGTCACCATCGAGGCGGATATTGTCAAACAGAAGCTTCCCACCAAGAACGGCGGCTTTACCGCTATCGGTTTTGGCAAGAGCAATCCCAAGATGTACGGCGAACTGGTCACCGACCACCCCATCGACCTGGTGCGGTGGCAGGTCGCCAACGACTATATGGGCCGGGTAGGCCTGATTAACTCTGGCGGGCCGTCCGGCGGCGAAAGCGACTACGCCGATGCCGTTTACACCGCGGTGGTCAACAAGCGCGGCGGCGGTATGGGCCTCATTTCCGGGCGCAAGGCCTTCCAGCGCCCTATGGCCGAAGGCGTAAAACTGCTCAACTACATCCAGGATGTGTACCTGTCGGATGAGATTACGGTAGCCTGACAGCCAGAATAACCGGCTCGCAATGGGGCGAGGAAACTCTTTCACCGCTCGTTTCCTCGCCCTGTTTATCTTTTTTATCGAGGTTTTTACTCCTATGCTGATGCAATGCTCACATACCCTGAGCAGGGAAGGTGTTGAACGGGCGATGACCGCATACGCGGCTGTCGCCCGGCCCATTGGAGCCTGACCCCCCATTTCCGGGGGTGAGAACCGTGCCGGTTCTGCCCCTCCCCTGGTATGGTGCAGGTTGACCCGCCGCGGCCAGACCACAACGGCCTCCGGCAGGTCGCCCAGCGCCCTCTTTCTCTCGATTTGATGGTCAACACAATCATTTTTTAACCTGTTTTGGATGCCATAAGGAGGTCTCCAATGACTCAGCTATTTATTTACGACACCACCCTGCGTGACGGAACCCAGGGCGAAGGGATTTCCCTTTCTTGCAACGACAAACTCAAGATTGCCAAAAAACTGGATGAGTTCGGTGTGCACTACATCGAAGGGGGCTGGCCAGGCTCCAACCCCAAGGACGCCGAGTTTTTTGCCCGTCAGGGGGAGCTCAACCTGAAGCACGCCAAGATTGCCGCCTTTGGCAGTACCCGCTACAAGGGAAATACCTGCGATAACGACCCCAACATCCAGGCCCTGCTGGCCGCCAACACGCCGGTGGTCACCCTGTTCGGCAAAAGCTGGGATTTGCATGTGACCCACGTGCTGGAAACGGACCTGGAAGAAAACCTGGATATGATTCTGGAAAGTGTCCGCTACTTCAAGAACCGGGGCAAGGAAGTCATTTACGATGCCGAGCACTTTTTTGACGGCTACAAGG
Organism: Chloroflexota bacterium; assembly: GCA_003694775.1. Lineage (GTDB taxonomy): Bacteria > Chloroflexota > Anaerolineae > 4572-78 > J111 > J111. The sequence continues at coordinate 2,205 of RFJV01000451.1, forward strand.
CCAATCCCGAATATGCCATGCTGACCCTCAAGGCCGCGGTGAACGGCGGGGCAGACTGTCTGGTGCTGTGCGATACCAACGGCGGCACAATGCCCTGGGAGGTCGAAGAAATTACGGCCACAGTGCAGAAGCAGTTCCCGGAGGTACAGATAGGCATCCACGCCCATAACGATGCGGAACTGGGGGTCGCCAATACCCTGGCCGGGGTACGCGGGGGCGCGGTGCATATCCAGGGAACTGTCAACGGCTACGGGGAACGGGTCGGCAACGCCAACCTGGTCAGCATCATTCCGGACCTGCAAATCAAAATGGGCTACCGCTGTGTCAGCGATGAACAGCTGGCAAAGCTAACCGAGCTGGCCCACTACGTGGACGAAATTGCCAATCTGACCCCCAACAGCCACCAGCCATACGTGGGGCAGAGCGCCTTTGCCCATAAGGGCGGGGTCCATGCCGCGGCCATTCGCAAGGTAGAGGAGAGCTACCAGCATATTGACCCGTCGCTGGTGGGCAACCGCCGGCGCACGATTGTGTCGGAGCTGGCGGGCCGGGGCAACATTCTGGATATGGCCGAGGCCCTGGGGCTGAAGACCACCAAAGAAGAAGCCCGGCAGATTGTCCAGCAAATCAAAGACCTGGAAGCCGAAGGATATGCTTTTGAAGGGGCGGAAGCGTCGGTGCAGATGATGATACGCCGCGCCAGCGAGGGCTACAAACCGCCCTTTGAAGTGATTGACTTTATGGTGGTCACCGAAAACCGGCAGGGCCGCGGCCTGTTCACCGAAGCGACGGTCAAGGTAAAGGTAGGGGACAAAATCCGGCACACCGTCAGTGAGGGCAACGGCCCGGTGAACGCGCTCAATCTCGCCCTGCGGCAGGCCCTGTACGAGGATTTTCCCCAACTGCGCCACATTCACCTGAGCGATTACAAGGTGCGCATCCTGGACAGCGATTCCGGTACTGCGGCCACCACGCGGGTGATGATTGACTTCTACGACGAAACCCGGCCCAAAACCTGGACCACCGTTGCCGCCCATCCCAACATCATCGAGGCAAGCTGGCGCGCTTTGATTGATAGTATGGAATACGCCCTGCTGAACGGCAACGGCGAAGGAGCAGGTTCGGAAAGC
>RFJV01000065.1 GCA_003694775.1 Chloroflexota bacterium
GTGGGATGTGATTGCCAAAGAAAACGGCTTCGACGAGCAGGGCAACTGGTACAGCATCGAGGAAGCCAAAGAGGGGAACTACGGCGGCTGGCTGGACAACCAGAACTGGGTCGGCAGTACAGACTTTTCCAACCCGGCCAACATTGGCGGCCTGGAGTGGCGGGTCGATTTGGAAAACCTGTTTTCCTACATGTTCCTGGAAGCCTACGCCCAGAACGTGGAGTGGCCCGATTCCAACTGGATTGTTTACCAGCGGGTCGACCCTGGCGCAGACATCAACGGCGTGGAGCGTAAATGGCGGCTGATTGTGTGGGATGCAGAAACCACCTTCGGGACCGGCGCGGACAACCGGGCCGACATCAATATGATTGAACGGGTGCACAGTCCCCACGACAGCATTACCCGCCTGCTGGAAAAGCCGTTTATCGGCAACTGCGCCCTGAAGCACCGCTTTGCCCAGCGAGCACGGGAGTACCTGGGGGTCGACAACCCGGAAGGCAAACCGGAAACGGAAATCGGCCAGCTATCCAAGGAGCGGGTCAAGGCCGAAATTCTCAAGCAGGCGGCGATTGTCCGGCCTTTTATCCCGCTGGAAACGGCCCGCTGGGCCCCCGACCTGCCCGGCCCCGACCTGTTTGAGCAGAATATCCAGCACGCCCTGGAATTTGTTGACCGCCGCGAGGCCGTGATGCTGGATAACCTGGACAAACTGCTGTACCAGACCTTTACCACCTGCAAGTGATGGTAACCGGGGAGGGGACAAACGTATCTCCCCTCCCCCCAATGAACGATACGGAGAGAGCGGGCAATGGAATTCCATTCGCTGTTCAGCAGTTTCCAATCGGTGACAGAAACGTTTACTCTGTTTGATGTGCTTGCCAGCGTAGGGCTGAGTTTTTTGCTGTCTGCGGTGATTGCCTGGGTGTACCGGGCGACCTACCGCGGCCTGTCGTACAGCCAGAACTATGTTCACACGCTCATTATGATGAGCATGATTGTGGCCGTCATCATGCTGGTGATTGGCTCAAATATTGCCAGGGCGTTTTCGCTGGTGGGTGCGCTGTCTATTATCCGCTTTCGCAATGCCATCAAGGATACCCGTGATGTGGGCTTTATTTTCTTTGCCATGGCGATTGGGATGGCTTGCGGTACGGGCTTTTTCCAATTAGCGATTGTCTCCACCGTGGCTATCAGCGCCATTCTGTTTGGGATGTCGCACATGAATCTGTTTGCCCGCGATGCCCGCGAGCAAATCTTAAAACTGCGCCTGCCGGAAGGCAGTGAATACGAAACCGCCCTGCTCCGCCTTTTTGAGCAGTACCTGGACGGCTACCGCCTCATCTCGATGAAGGTTGGGCGCAGCGGCGGGTCAACAAAATTCACCTACCTGATTCAACTGCGCCCGGATGTGGACCGTCACGTATTTCTGAAAGGATTGCAGGAAATTCACGCCGGCAACATCACCCTGATGAGCGAGGAAACCACGGTCGAGGGATGAAAGCCGCAGAAAGTCGGATGATGATGGTACACCCTGTCATAAACCCCGGATTGGCCGCCAGCCGGTCGCTCCGGCTGGCCCAGCCGGCCCGGTATCGAATTAAGGTGCAGGGATGGCTGGAGCCAGATTGGAGCGACTGGCTGGAAGGGCTGGAGATTACCACCGTCCGGGAGGCGGAAGCACCGCCGGTCACAGTTCTGACCGGAAATCTGGCAGACCAGGCCGCTCTGCACGGTGTGCTGTTCCGGCTGTACAATATGGGTCTACCACTGCTGTCGGTGGAGCTTCTTCCCCCGCCAGAACCCGCCCCCACTGAAAGCGGTCACTGCATGGCGCGGCGCGAGTTGTAATTTTCCCTGTTTTCAGTACAATTTCCGTTACTTCCGACCAGCCGCGAAGCGTGCGTCTATTGTTGGGCGCCGTCTCTTCGTTGGCCTCCTCACTTTCCATTCCCCAGCAAATTCCCGGATACCCGACATCTTCAAGCCCTCCCATTGTGTGTGATGCAGGGACCATTTTCCCCTGCCCGCGCTTTTTATCCAGAAAGGCAGAAGAGGCTAAAGATGGCTAATGTCCGTATGTTCGAACGGTGGGGAACCGCGTTGTTTATTGCCATGGTGGCGGGTATTTATCTTGCTCTGCCCATGCCGGCGATATCGCAGGAGAACACCATCCGCTTTTCCCATCCCCCCCAGGTAACCGCACAACCCCTCCAGCTCACCCTGACTCCCCTTGCCGGCGGAACGATTTTCTACACCACCAACGGCGGAATTCCCGGCCCTGCGGCAACGGTCTACAGCGGGCCAATCACCATTACCGAACCCACGGTTATCCGCGCCCGGCTTTTTGACACAGGCGGCAATCCGGTTGGGCCGGTCTACACCCGCTCCTACATCATTGCCAGCTACCAGCAGACCATCCCGGTGATGTCCATCGCCACCGATTGGGCCAACCTGGATGCCCTGCACAATTTTCCCAAAGGTAAGGGCCGGGAATGGGAACGGCCCATCAATCTGGAATATTTTGCCCCCGGTGGCACAGAGGCGTTTAACGTTGCCGCCGGGATTCGGATTCACGGCAACTTTTCCCGCCTCTACAGCCCCAAGAAGTCGTACCGGCTCTACTTCCGTAAAGTGTACGGCGGTCCCGGCAGGCTGGACTATCCTCTCTTTGAAGACTCCGAGGTCCACAAGTTCGACAAGCTGGTGCTCCGGGCCGGTTTTCAGGACTCCTTTTTGCACCGCAACATTCCCGGCCTGTCCGACAAGCACCACACGGCCAAGTACATCAGCGACCAGGTGACCCGCAACCTGCACCGGGATATGGGCCAACCCGCCGCCCACGGAACGTGGGTTCTGCTTTACCTCAACGGGCAGTTCTGGGGCCTTTACAACCTGACCGAACGCATCGACCTGGACTTCTTCCAATCCTATTCCGA
>RFJV01000066.1 GCA_003694775.1 Chloroflexota bacterium
CCGGCGGCAGAAACCAGGCGGAATAGGGCCGAAGGCGGAGGGATGAAGGCGGAAGACAAGCGGCAGGGTTTTTCGTCCATTCGTATTTTTGTGCTTTCTTTGTGGATGGCTGAACAGATACCGAAATTTTATCATAGCTTCACCGTTTCTTCACAATATCTTCACAATGAGTCGGTAAATTTAGAGGGCAATCCGTAGGGTGACATCAATGTCGCCCTGGTATTATACAAGGAGGGTAACATGAAACGATGGCTTACCGCGGCAGGGGTGATTATCGGACTGGGTCTGCTGTTCGGGGTGTGGTACATCGGTTCCGCAATGGCCCAGGGACCGGCTGGCTGGTGGTGGCGCATGGAGCCAAACCGGTCTGGCTTTACTGCTCCCCGACAACCGGAGATGATGGGACCCGGTTGGGGAATGATGGGCGGAATGATGATGCACCCGCCGTACGGCAGGGGAATGATGGGGCGTTTTGGCCGGAACACCGGAAATCCCCCGGTGTTCGGCGGTGAAAACATACCCGTGACCCCACCCGACGACGGCGGGCAGGCCAAAAGCCAGGCGGAGGTGTCCTACCAGGCCGATATCCAGCCCATCTTTGACGCCCGCTGTACGGCCTGTCACGGTGGAACCTCCGGCCTGTTTCTGACCAGCTACGACCAGGCAATGCGCGGCGGCGTAAAGGGTCCGGACATCATCCCCGGCGACCCGGCCCAAAGCCGGCTGATTCAGTATGTTCGCCGTGGATATATGCCTCTGGGGGGACCACCGCTCAGCCAGGCCCAGATAGAAACTCTGACCAACTGGGTAGCCGCCGGCGCACCGAATAATTGATGACGTAAAGCGTAAAACGTAAAGCGGGAAATTACGCTTTACGTTTTACGCTTGTTGCTGTCTTACTTTGTCCATTTCCCCCATCTACGGTATAATGAAAAACAGATACAGCCTTCTGTTCTGCCCCTGCAGTTGTCGAACCATCACCATCAATGGAACATTCGCTGACCAATGTTGCCCGGCTCATCACTTCGACCCTCAGCCTGCGAGTCGAACCAGACCAGACTCTGCGGCAGGTTCAGGCCACGGGCGAAATTGATTGGGGTCAATTGGCCGGCCACGCTGACGCCCACAGTCTGACACCCCTGCTGTACGATACGTGGCGGCAGGCTGGCGCGCTGGCCTTTGTTCCGCCGGCCATCCGGAGCCGGCTGGCTCAGGCTTTTGCCGACAACCACCAGCGCAACCGCTTTATCCGGCAGGAACTGGTCGATATTCATACCCTGCTCAACCGGGCCGGCGTGCCGCACCTGGTGCTCAAGGGGTGGCCCCTGGCAGAGCGGCTGTACGACCATCCGGCCCACCGGGTGCTTTACGACCACGATTTCCTTGTCCCTGCCCCATACGCCGAGACCGGCCAGCAAGCACTGCTGGAGGCCGGATTTACCCCCTTGCCCAACAGCGATGCCTGGATAGAAAAGCATCTGCCTTCCCTGTGGCGGAACGGCGGCTACCGGTGGAATGGCTACCTGTTCGACCCGCACTACCCGCGGCCGGTAGAGCTTCACCTGCGCCTGTGGGAAGATGGCTGGCGGGGATTGTGCGTCCGGCAGATGGCGCATCTGTGGGCTACCGCGCAGACCTGTCTGGTGGCCGGCCAGCCTATGCAGACCCTCGGCAATGAGGAGACGCTGGTCCACCTGACCACCCACTTTGCCGGCCATCTGGTGGAGCGGGAGGCGCGGCTCAGCCAACTGCTGGATGTGGCCCGCTTTATGGACCGCACCCCTCTGCTGGACTGGGAACGCATCTGGGCGCTGGCAGACCAGGCCGGGGTGACCCGCTTTGTCTATGCCGCTTTGTGGCTGGCCCACCGGATATTTGCCGCCCCTCTGCCGCCGGAGCACCTGTGGCGGCGGCTGGCGGTCGCTGTGCCGCCTGCGTTCCGGCGGTGGCTGGCCGGGCAGGGAGAAGCCGACGTGCTGACCTCCGACTACCGCCGGCGCCGGCGAGGAATGGATTACCGGCTCACCTTCCTGGCCGCGGCATCGCTGAGGGAGCGGCTGGGCGTGGTGCGGTTTGCCTTACTGCCCCCGCTGGCCCATCTGCAGGCCAGGTACCGCCTGCCGCATCGCTGGCTGGCGGTGGGATACTACCCCCGCTATTTGCTGGAGCGGACCGCCCTCTACGCCAGGTCAATGATTCAATGAGCCAATTATCAATGAGCCAATGAGTCAATTGTCAATGAGCCAAAGAGCCAATGAGCCAATTATCAATGAGCCAAAGAGCCAATGAGCCAAAGAATCAATTGAAAATTGAGTTTGGAGGAAACAATGTTCGTACGCGATAGAATGAGCAGTCCAGTGGTTACTGTCACCCCGGACACCCCGTTTCAGGAAGCCCTGCAGATGATGCAGGAAAAGAAGTTCCGGCGTCTGCCGGTGGTGGACAATAAAGGCAAGCTGATCGGCATTATTTCCGAGCGGGACTGCCTGTATGCCTCACCGTCGCCGGCTACGTCGCTGAGCGTGTGGGAGATGAACTATATGCTGTCCAAAATCAAGGTGGAGCGGCTGATGACCCGCGAAGTCATTACCACCACCCCGGATACCACCCTGGAAGATGCCGCCCACAAGATGGTAATTCAGCGGGTGGGCGGCCTGCCGGTGGTGGATGAGGATGGCATACCGGTCGGGATTATTACCGAGACCGACATCTTCAAGACCCTGGTAGAGATGTTTGCCGGCGGCCAGCCCGGTCTGCGGCTGACCCTGGCCGTGCCGCGCAAGAAGGGCGTGCTGGCAATGCTGTCCGAAGCCATCTTTGAGCTGAACGGCAATATCCTGGCCGTCGGAGCGTATGACCTGCCCGACCCCGACAAGGCCGGTCTGGTGGTCAAGGTGGAAGATGTCAGCAAGGACCAGCTTGTCAAAACCCTGGAGGCCCTGGGAGACCAGGTTATCGACGCCAGGGAGTGCTGTTAGCCCTCACCTCCCAAGACCGAAGGCAAAGAAAAGCTGTTTGTCTGCCCGCCGCACCCAGACAGGGTAGACCGTCCCTTCGGTGATTTCTGCCCCGCTCCGGCAGGCCAGCAGACGCCAGCCGGCCGGAGCGGCATCCGCGGCCAGCTCCTCCACGCGGTAGAGATGGTAGAAAATCCGGCCCGCGGTGGCCGGAACGCTGAACTGGGCCACGCGGGTATCTCCCGGTTCCCCTGCCGCGGCACCCCACCGCCGCGGCAGGTCGACCAGTGCCGGTACGACCCGCTGGCCCAGCAAACGCACCACCCCCCGCAGATGCCACACCAGCGGCGACACCCGGCGCTGTTCCCGGCTCCAGAGCGCGGTATCGGCAGGGGTGGCGGGCCGCTCTGACCGCCGGCCAGCCCGCCGGAGCTTGCGACCGGCCCAGTACAGGTAGCAGGCCGGCCCCGGCGCCAGATTGTCCAGCCCTATCACCAGCCGCCCGCCCGGACGGGTGACGCGGGCCAGTTCGGCCAGGGCACGCCGCCGGTTCTCCCGACCGGGGATGTGCTGGAGCGGGCCAAAAAACATCACCACCGCCTCAAAGGACGCGTCCGCAAATGGCAGGTTCAGCAGGTTGGCCCCACCCAGCCTCGCCGCCGAAAGCGACCGGGCCGCGGCCAGCATCGGCAGGCTCAGGTCGACCCCCACCACCCGGAAGCCGGCCTCGGCCAGCGCCAGCACCGCCCGGCCAGCACCGCATCCGGCATCCAGCACCGGCCCGCCGGGCGGCAGGTAGTGCCGCACCATCCATTCCTCGCTGTACTGCAAGCCGCGGCGGCTCAGGTTCTGCCAGCAGGCCACCACTTCCGGCTGGCTGTACTTCTGGACCGTATTCATCCGGCATCCTCGTTGGCTCCGACCGGGCGGCATCCCTCGGCCAGCAGGTCGGGCAGGTCATCCACCTGCGGGGCCAGCTTGAGCACCCAACACCGGGCCTGCTCCACCAACTGCTCCAGCAGAGCCAGAGCCTGGGGAATAGTTTCCCGGTCCCAGCGGTCGATGGTTTGCGGCAGCAGCTCCAGCATTGCAATGCGCGGCGGAACAGAAACCAGCCTGCTGTGGGCCAGCCCCGGCGAAAGGCGGGGAAAGTAGACCGCCGCCACCGGCCCCGATACCGCCCACGGCGCGGGGAAAGCCTCTTCGGCGCGGAAAATGCGCTTCTCCCGCGGTTCACTGCCGGCATTCTGGGGAATGAACTTCTTCAGCGCCTCGAACCGGGCCAGGGAATCGTCAAACGCGCTCAGCCGGCCCGGATACGACAGCACCTGCACCTGCCGGCCCCGGACGGCCAGCAGGGGGGAATCGTTGCTCAGCAGTTTCCAGCCCGCTGACAGCAGAGCCAGCCCGGTAGTGGTTTTGCCCGTTCCCCGCTCGCCGCTGATGAGCACCGCCTGTCCCTCCGGCGACCGCGCGGCAAAAGCGTGGGTCGGAAAAAGACCCAGCCGCCGGTACAGCGGTGTCAGGCCGATAATCAGGACATCTTCAAACGCGCCGTACACCTCCAGACAGCCGCGGGTCGCCTGAATGTCGACCTGCCGCCGGGCCAGGTCGATGGTCAGCAGGGCATATTTGGGCAGGCGGATGACCAGCCGCGGCGGGTCGCCGTGATAGCTGATGAGGTCATCGGCGTAAATCACCGGCAGGTCGGTGGGGGCAGGGGGGGCAGAACTGCCGGACACCAGCCCCATCTGCAGGTCGATGTCCAGCGCGCCCGGTTGGGCCGGGGGCAAATGGCCGTAAATGGCTTCAAAACGGCCCAGCAGGTCAGCGGAAGAAGACCGGCAGTGCAGATTCAGCCCATGCAGGTGGGCCGAAATTCCCGAATTGGCAGAAATAGTGGTATAATGGCGGCACATAGACATCTCCGGTATCTTTGTAGTATACCGGCAGGTGAACGATGTTTCAAATTGAGGCAGGGATGGGGATGGCTGGTCAAACACAACCCGCAGACAACCGCACTGCTTTCAACCAGACAGAATATTTTAACGGCACGCAGACCGTCAACCGCCAATTGGAGCAGGCTATGGCAGACCTGACCGAACTTATCCAGCAAGCGGAGGAAGGGACGCCATCCGCCACGCTTCTTGAAGAGCTTCTCAACCGGATGTACGATTTGTTCCGGGGTATCATTCCCTACAACCGGATTGGATTTTCCCTCATTGAACCGGACGGGCAAACCGTACGCGCCGTCTGGGCCAGGAGCGACCGCCCCTTAAAGCTGTCCACGGGGTACACCTCTGGCCTCAAGGGAAGCAGTCTGGAGTTCATCGTCCAGTCCGGCTACCCCCGCATCATCAACGACCTGGAAGCCTACCTCCAGCGCAAACCCCGCTCCGAGGCCACTCGCCTGCTTGTAGCGGAGGGAATGCGGTCGTCCTTAACCTGCCCACTGATTGCCAGCGGTAAACCGGTGGGCTTTTTGTTTTTTACCAGTATCTACCCGAAAACCTACTCCATTTACCATATCAAGATTTTCAAGCAGATTGCCCACCAGCTCTCCCAAATTCTGGACAGGGGCCGTTTTCTTTCCCAGGTCGGCGC
>RFJV01000452.1 GCA_003694775.1 Chloroflexota bacterium
CCGCCGTTAAGGCGGGTGGGGGTGGGGTGAGGGGTATTGACAGCCGCAGTGCTGAACAGTTACGACAGAACTTACGCAGTTTTAACCTCTGAGTTCGCAGAGGCCGCAGAGCGCGGGAGTAAGGAGTTAGGAATCTCGTAGCCCCGCTCACCTGATACCTGACACCTGATACCTGCCCCCTACTGCTCTGCTGTATTGTAACCAGAACACAGAAAATACGCCAGCAGTCCCCAGGCTGTCCGAGCCGTCTGGCCGTCCACGAATGGAACACGAATACACGAATTCACGAATGGAGACTCTGTTACGCACACCTCCCATTCGTCCATTCATAATTTCGTAATTTCGTCCATTCTCCCATTCGTGTATTCGTGAAAAATTCGCGGACGGCCTGCTGCCCTGCTACTCTGCTACTCTGCTACCCTGAAAACAAAACACCGCCCTCAAAGGCGGTGCAGAATTGACAGCATCGTCAGCGGAGCCGGTTAGCCACGTTGAACGGGACGGATACCCTTAAAGACCCGCCGTCCGCCGATAGTTTTCAGGATAAGGTCTGGTGTCTTTTTGTGAATCTTTTCCTGCAGTTCGACCACCGTCATTGGCTTGTTGTTGGCGGCAATGAAGGCCCGGAAAATAGCCGTGGTTAGCGGGGTGCGCTCGTCGATAAAGGCGGTTTCCTGCCCGCAGTGGGTATGGATAAGATGCCACAGAATGTCGATATTGAATACTTCGCCTGTTTCCGGGTCTATCCAGTCGAATGTTTCGGGCAGGTCCGGGTTATTGCGGGCCTCGCGGGCCTCCGGGCAGGCATGGCTGAGCAGGTCAACCCGCAGATTGCGGCCCTGCTTCTGCCACCAGCCAAAATCGATATGAAACCGGGTTTCCAGGGTCGGTTTGATATATTTAGCCATAAGACCGATTACTCATCCTTCAGGTTGGCGTCAAAAGTCCAGTAGCCGTGGTCCAGGGGAATGAAGCAGGCGTGCTGGCGCAGTTCGTTCAGAACAACCCCCGGTGAGAACCGCCGCAGAACGTTCACCGCGCTGTACACCGTTTTCAGATGGACGGTTCCCTGGGGATTCAGCTTAATCAGTTCCGGGAATATCTGGCACAGCAGGTCGAACAGCGGCAGACGGGCCTTGTTGGCCGCCTCCCACAGCGGGTCAACCGCCTGCGGGTTCGGGTCGCCGATAATCATCAGGTCATCGTATTCGCAGTTCATCGGGTGGGTGTTAATCTGGAACGTCAGCAGGGAGCCGTCTACCCCCACCAGCCGGATCCAGTCGCGGCGGGTGCGGGTCGGCTTGTAATCGACAATCACCCGCAGGGGGTCATCCGTGCGCTTGAGAATGATGAACGCGCCTGCCGGCAGTTTGTGCTTTTGGTACCAGTCCGCCAGACCAAAGACGTACCGGCTGTTGTATACCGACCAGCCGGGGAAGGTTTCGCCGGTCCGCCCATCGACAAACTCAAAGAGAACCGGATTGTAGTAGCTGATGGGGAAGAACGGCAGAGTCCGGGGCGTCAGCGGCAGAGTGCCGACCCGCCAGTGCGGGTAGGTCAGTACGGTGGTCACGGTGTCGGTGTCGGGCGGGGTAGCCGGGATGTCCTCCGGGTTGGAGGTTTCGTCATCAATCTCGGCGATGATGGCCCGTGTTTCCTCGTCAAAATCTTCTGCTGTGTAGGTGAGGCTGTGGTTGACCCGCAAGCGCGGGGGCGTTTTTTCGGCCTCTGCCGGCTCCAGCCGGCGCAGATACCACAGCACCTGCCCTTTTGGCCCCACATCGACAAACCGGTCGTCGTTTGCCAGCCGGTAGTTCACCGAGAAGCGTACCAGGTCGGTAATTTGCCCGTTTTCCAGCAGGTCCATCTGGCGGACCAGCTCGTCAACGGGGAGCGGCCCCTGGTTGATGTCGATGGCCGCATCGGCGATGTTGAACAGCCCCTCGTGCACCTCGACCAGCAGGTCGCGCAGGAAGTACTGGTCGTGGAACTCCACAAATTCCGGCTGGCTGTTCAGCGCCCTGGTGACCGTCTGCCGGATGGCGTCACCGTACTGCTGGAACAGTTCTTCCGGGGTTTGCAGGCCCTGCAGGGCGGCCATCGTTTCATCTGCCCCCACCTCCAGCGCCTCGGGCCGGGGAAATTCCGCGGCAAACTCCCGGACTTCACCGTTATTTTCCAGCTTTACGCCTAAAACGGTAAACTGCCCGTATTCGGGGTGATACCCCTGCCGGGTGTACTCCACCCGACCGACGGCAAAGGAAAGCGCCGGGAACAGGAGCTTCTCGCCGACCTCGTACCGGTTTTGCGGGCGGTACAACTGCCCCTGGTCCAGGCTGGTGCGGACGGCCTTTTCCTCGGCCTCTACCTGCTGGCGCACCAGAGCCAGGGCAATTTCGTCTACGGTCAGGGGACGGTTGGCCTCCAGAATCAGGTTCTGGATGGCTTCGGATTCCGCGGGGCCAATGGTGAACTGGTTCTGCCAGTAAGCCGCAGTTTGGGTCTTTCTCTGCGTCAAGTGAATGTTACCTCTAGCCTGTCAAGATTTTGCCGTGCCGTGAACAAAACACCGGCAAAATTATACTATTGTTCACAAGGCTTGACAAATCCCCCCTGAAAACACGAATGGACGAAAGCACGAAAATACGAATGCACGAACAGAAAGAAAATCCTCCTTGCTTTCCCCTTACCGGCGTGCTAAACTTTCTGTGTTTGGAGGTGAATCCGTGTACCGTTCCCGTCGACATTCCTTTCTCGATGCCGCCAACCAGGAGCCGGTCCCCCTGACCCGCGACCGGCTGACCGGTCTGCGCCGGGTGCTGGGGTATGTGCGCCCCTACACGGGCCGGCTGGTGCTGGCGGCGATTTCGCTGGTGTTCGGCACTGTTCTGGGCCTGGCCCTGCCGCTGGTCATCCGCAGTGTGGTGGATGGCGTTTTTGTGGCTCGCGACCTGACCCTGCTCAACCGGCTGGCCCTTCTCCTGCTGGTCATCTTTCTGGTGCAGGCCGTATTCAGCTTTATCAACCGCTACTACCTGGCGTACGTGGGCGAGCGGGTGGTGGCCGACCTGCGCCAGCAGTTGTACCGCCACCTTCTGCGCCTGTCGCTCCGCTTTTTTGCCGACCGCCGCGTGGGCGAGATTGTCTCCCGCCTGACCAACGACGTGACCGCCCTGCAGTCCGCGGTCACCGAAAACCTGGTCAGCCTGCTCCGCCAGAGCCTCAACCTGGTGGGTGGGGTCTTTTTTCTGTTCTGGCTGGACTGGCGGCTGACCAGCCTGATACTGCTGGGCATCCCCCTGGTCACGCTGACGATGGTCTTCCTGGGCCGTAAAATTCGCCGGGCCGCGACCGCGGTGCAGGACCGCCTGGCCGAAGCCTCCGCCATGCTGGAAGAAACCACCGCCGGTATCCGCATTGTCAAATCGTTTGCCCGCGAACCGTACGAGGCCGACCGCTTCAACCAGAAAATCGAGGCTACCTTTCAGGCGGCGATGCACCGGGCCAAAATTTCGGCCACGCTGGCCCCCATCATCGGCTTTATGGCGTTTATGTCGCTCACCGTTACGCTCTGGTTTGGCGGCTACGAGGTCATTCAGGGCCATCTGTCGCCGGGCGGGCTGGTGGCCTATCTGATTTACACCATGCTCGTGGCCGGCCCGATTGCCACCTTCTCCGGCCTGTACGGCCAGTTTCAGGCCGCGCTGGGGGCCACCGAACGCATTTTTGACCTGCTCGACACGCCGCCGGACATCGCCGACCCGCCCGACGCCCGTCCCCTGCCGCCGATTGTCGGTGAGGTGCGCTTTGAGCAGGTCAGTTTTGAGTACGAAACTACCCTGCCGGTTCTGCGGGATATAACGCTGACCGCGCATCCGGGGCAGGTGGTGGCTCTGGTGGGGCCAAGCGGCGCGGGCAAAACCACCCTGGTGAACCTTATCCCCCGCTTTTACGATGTCTCTGCCGGGCGCATCACCATCGACGGGGTGGACATCCGGCAGGTTACGCTGTCCAGCCTGCGGGAGCAGATTGGCATTGTTCCCCAGGAGCCGGTGCTCTTTTCCGATACCATTGCCGAAAATATCCGCTATGGCCGGCTCGACGCCTCGCCGGCGGACATTGAGGCCGCGGCCAGAGCGGCCAATGCCCACGAGTTCATCGTCCGTTTGCCGCAGGGGTACGCCACCCCGGTTGGCGAGCGGGGAATCAAGCTGAGCGGCGGCCAGCGACAGCGGGTCGCCATTGCCAGGGCTATCCTCAAGAACCCGCGCATCCTGATTCTGGACGAAGCCACTTCCTCGCTCGACAGCGAGTCCGAGGCCCTGGTGCAGGAGGCCCTGGAGCGGCTGATGCGTCAGCGCACCACCTTTGTCATTGCCCACCGGCTCAGCACCATCACCAACGCCGACTGGATTGTGGTGCTGGACAGCGGCCGCATTGTAGAGCAGGGAACCCACACCGACCTGCTGGCCCGCGACGGCCTCTACCGCCGCCTGCACGAAATGCAGTTCCAGTTTGGCCTGGAGGTAGGGAGATTGGTGCATTGAACGGAAGCTGGCGGTTTATCCGCCTGGGGGGGATTGGCGTTCGACTGCATTGGAGCTTCAGTCTGCTGGGGGCCTGGATGGTGCTTCAGGCCACCCTGGGCCGGCGGGGCTGGAACGGGCTGGCGGCTATGACCACGGCCCTGATTCTGCTCTTTGCCAGCGTGCTCCTGCACGAGCTGGGCCACGCGGTGACGGCCCGGCGGCTGGGCCTGCACGTGCGCGACATCATCATTCTGCCGGTGGGCGGGCTGGTGCAGGTAGAAGTGATGCCCAACCGCCCCTGGCTCGACCTGCTGGTGGCGGTGACGGGGCCGCTGGTCAACCTGGTGCTGGCCCTGTCTGCGGCGGGTCTGCTGGCCGTATGGGGCAAGCTGGGGTTTCTGGTGGGCTTTTTGACCTCTCCGGACACGGTGGCCGCGGCTATGATGGCGACCCCCTTTCACCGGGACGCGCTGAGCGGCTGGCTGGTTTTTTTGCTGGTAGTCAACGGGGTGCTGTTTTTGTTCAACCTGCTTCCGGCCGCACCGATGGACGGCGGGCGGATGCTGGCCGCGGGGCTGTCGCTGATTCTGCCGGCGGGACAGGCCGTGCGGCTGGCGCGGCGGGTCGGGCAGGGGGTGGTGGCCCTGGTTCTGCTGGCGGCTATTTTCCTGCGCAGTTTTGAGCTGTTTGTACTGGCCGCGCTGATGATGGCAACCGGTTTGCTGGCTTCATCGGGCCAGTAGCCGGGGATACAGTGTCGCTGTGCCCCTATTCCACCAGCAGGGTGTCCTCCACCACCTGCCACTGCCCGGCCTGGTCACGCTGAAGGGTAAGCCGTCTGCCGGTGTAGCCTTCTTTGTCCCCGCGGTACACTTCTACCGTGGCCGTTGAATTGTCGTCGCTGTACTCGATGCGCTGGATGAACAGGTAGGTTTTGCCGGGCGGAAAATTGTCAAAGTAGTCGCGGGCGGCAAAGTTGTACAGCCAGATGGTTCGCCCGTGCTCTGCCTGCCCCGGAAAGACCACCCGCGGCTCGTTGCGCTGAAAATAGATAACCAGCTCATCCACCGGCCCGCGCCGGGCCATTTCGTACTCGTACACGGCCAGCCGGACCTGGTTGTTGCGGGCAAAGGTGGGATTGGTCAAACCGCAGGCCAGCACCGGCAGTACCAGCAGGAACAGCAACAGCCACAGCCGCAACCGGCCTGTCATCTCCGCACCTCCTCGCGCTTGGCCTGCTCCCAGAGGGCATCCAGCTCCTCAATCGTCATCCCGTCCAGACTGCGCCCGCGGGCCGCGGCCAGGGCTTCCAGCCGCCGGAACCGCCGCCCGAAGCGGGCATTGGTCTCCCGGAGCGCGCTTTCCGGGTCGACGTTTTTCCAGCGGGCCAGATTGACCACCGCAAACAGCAGGTCGCCAATCTCCGATTCTACCTCCTCCGGTCTGCCGGCCTGAACGATTTCTGCGGCCTCTTCCACAATTTTGTCCAGCACCCCCTGAATGTTGGGCCACTCAAAGCCAACCCGGGCCGCCTTTTTGGATATTGCCATCGCCTGGGCCAGGGCCGGCAGACCTTTGGGCACGCCGTCCAGGGCCGAGGCCGCGGTGTCTGCGCCGCCGTTGGTCCGGGCCTTTTCGGCCTTCTTAATGGCTTCCCAATTGGCTGTCACCTCGTCAACACTGCTGACTTCCACATCGCCAAAAACGTGCGGATGCCGCCGCCACAGCTTGCGGTTGATGTGGCCCAGCACGTCGGCCATTTTGAACTCGCCGTACTCCACCGCAATCTGGGTGTGCAGAACCACCTGCAGGAGCAGGTCGCCCAGCTCTTCGGCCAGCGCGTCCGGGTCCTCGGCGTCCAGGGCTTCCAGCACCTCGTAGGTTTCTTCCAGCAGGTAGGGCCGCAGGGTCAGGTGGGTTTGCATCCGGTCCCACGGACAGCCCTCCGGGGCGCGCAGGTGGGCAATGGTTTCCTGAAAGGTGGTGAACCCGGCCTCTCTGGGTAGAGGCGGCAGGTACAGCACGGTAGACGCGTCCAGACCGGTCTGCCGGTGCAGGTCGGCCAGGGGAATGGCCCACACCTTTTGGCTCGACGTGCCGGCCTGCCGGACCAGCGTCAGCCGGTGCTGTTCCGGGTAGGCGTTGCGCAGAGTCTGCTCGACCCGCGCCGGCGGCGCGTCGCCCCACCGCAGGACCAGGGCCGGGTGCTCCGGCTCCAGCGGCGGATGGTGCAGACGGGCCACTGTGGGGGCATAGACAATTTGCAGACCGTCGAGATGGGGCAGGGCCAGCGCCTCGACAGCCTGGGCCATTAGCTGTAGTTCGGGGAACATACCGGTCTCCACGCGGTAAAGATTGGGCCAGACCGCGTAACGGTAGACATTATACCCGCTTCTCGTTTTTGGCAAAGATGCGGGACCGGTCGCCGGAATAGGCCAAATGCCCATTGACGAATAGGACAACATACCCTACAATGAAAAGAAACGAAGGGGGTGGTATAAAATGAAACGCGTTATTTTTGTTTTTCCGGTTCTGTTGGTTTTATTGTCTCTGGCGTGCGGTTTTAACTTCAGCACGGCCAATATTGAGTCCGCGGTGATGGCAAAGGACCCGGATGGGGCAAACCCAACCACCACTTTTGCCCAGGACGACACTTTTTACCTGGTGGTGCAGGTAGCCAATGCCCCGGACGACACGCGGGTCAAGGCGGTGTGGACCGCAGTTGAAGCAGACGGCGTGGAGCCGAACTTCCTCCTGGGGGAAAAGGAGCTGGTCGGCGGCGGGCAGGTCAACTTCAGCCTGGAAAACGACATGCTGTGGCCGGTCGGCAAATATAAGGTAGACCTTTACCTGAATGATGAACTGGACCGCACGCTGGAATTTACAGTAGAAGGCGATGTTACCGCACAGGCCCCTACCCCCACCTCCGAACCACCTACCCCCACCTCCGAGC
>RFJV01000453.1 GCA_003694775.1 Chloroflexota bacterium
GGCTTTACCGGCTGGATTGCCCGCCACCAACAGCCCCTCCTGGTCACCGACATTCACGGGCGGCAGGACATTCTGCCCAAAGAAGACCTGCAGAACTTTCCCTACCGCTCCTTTATCGGCGCGCCGCTCCGCGCCGGCGACAAGTTCCTGGGCACACTGGAGCTGGTAGCCGAGCCGCCCCATTTTTACGATTACCGGGACCTGGCGGTGCTGGAAATTACGGCCAACCAGGCCGCCATTGCGATGGACTATGCCCGCCGCTTCAGCCTGACCGACCAACAGCTTCAGCTTCGCGCCCACCAGCTGGCCGGTCTCCAGCGGCTGAGCCGCGAATTGAACAGCACCCTGGACCTGGACAAAATTCTGGACATGCTCCTCGATGAGGCCATGCGCATTACCGGGGCAGATTTTGGCAACGTCAGCCTGTACGATGTGGCCCGGCAGGAATTTACTGCCCACAAGGAACAGTACGGCGAGCAGATAGAACCCATTGCGGAGCCGGAATTCCCCACCGTTCCGGCCCGACCAGGCCTGATGACCCGCCCCCTGGAGGATGGCCAGCCGTTTATTGCCCACGACCTGCTGGCCGAAGAAGGCACAAACAACCGTCCCCGGAACACCCGCTCCCAGGTCACTGTGCCGATTTTGTACCGGGAAGAGCCGGTCGGCATTATCAACCTGGAAAGTTTACAGCCCGGCTTCTTTACCGAAGACCAGATTCGCTATCTGGAAGCGCTGGCAAACCATGCCGCGGTAGCCATTGGCAACGCCCAGGCCTACCAGGAACAGATAAGCGCCACAGAACGGGCCAGCCGCCGCGCCGAACAGCTCAGCCGGCTGGCAGAAATCAGCTCCGCCTTCCGGACCAACCTGCCGCTGGAAGAAATTCTGGAGGATGTTGCCTTTGCCATCCTGGAGTCGGTGGGATTCAACGTGGTGCTGGTCAGCCTGATAGAGGGCGACCCGCCCCTGGTGCACCATACGGTTGGGGCCGGCATCCCCCTGCCGCAGATGCGCGACCTGCAGGCAACCACCGACCCGCCTACCCTGGACGATTTGATGGCGGTTCTGCAGGATGAATTCAGGCTCAATCACGCCTACTTCATCCCCGCCGAACAAAAAGAGCTGTGGCTGACTCGCCTCAAAATCCCCCTGATTGAACGCCCGCCCCGGGCCGACCAGCGAACCGGCCCCGCGCCGTGGCAGTCGGGCGACCTGCTGTTGGTGCCGCTCCACAACAGCCAGGGGCAAACCATCGGCCTGATAACCGTCCAAAATCCCGATACCGGCCTGCGCCCCGAACCGCTGACCCTGCAAACCCTGGAAATTTTTGCCAACCACGCCGCGGCGGCCATAGAAAATGCCCGCATGTTCGAGCAGGAACAACAGCGCCGCCGCTTTGCCGACACCCTGCGCGGCGTGGCCGAAACTATCAGCTCCCAGCTTGCCCGCGATGAACTGCTGAACATCGTGCTCCAGGAGCTGAAAAAGGTGGTCGATTACGACGCGGTCAGCGTTCAGCTTCTGGAGGAAGACCGGCTGGTGGTCATCGGCGGGCAGGGGTGGGAAAACAGCGACCTGCTGTCCGGGATTTCTATTCCCGTGCGAGGACACAACCCCAACCGGCAGGTCATCGAAACCCAGGAAGTGCTGATAATCGGCGACGTGCAGAAAACCTATCCGGCCGCATTTTCCAAACCGCCTTACAACCGGGTGCACGGCTGGCTGGGCGTCCCCCTGACCTACGGAACCAACATCCTCGGTATGATGGAGGTTGCCAGCTACCGGCCCGACTGCTTCAGCCGGGAGGACGCCGAAATTGTCAACGCCTTTGCCAACCAGGTGGCCATTGCCCTGCAGAACGCCCGGCTGTTCGAAGAGGCGCGTCAGCAGGTCCGCCAGCTTGCCGCCCTGACCGAAGTGGCCCAGTCTATCAACCGCGCCCTGAACCTGGACGAAATCCTCAACCAGGTGCTCGACGCGGTGTTCGACCTGGTCAACGAAAGCAACGGCTCCATCTGGCTGGTCGATACAGAGACCAACACCCTAAAGATTGCCAATACCCGGAACATTCCCAACTTCCTGGTTGACGCCCTGAACGAGAGCGGCATTCCCCTGGACGCTGAACCGTTTGCCTCGGTGATAAAATCCGGACAAATTTCGGTGGTATCCAGCCAGACCCGGCCCAACATCATCCACGCCGACGTATCGCACCAGCCGTTTCCGGAAGATGTGACCTACGTGCCGCTCAAAACCGAGGATTCGGTCATCGGCATCCTGGCAATCGAAACGGTTATCCACCGCAAGTCTACCCTGGACCTGGTCACCACCCTGGCAAACCTGGCCGCGGTGGCTATTGAAAACGCCCGCCTGGTGCAGAGGCTGAATCTGCTGACCGAGCACCTGGAACAGCGGGTCGAAGAGAGAACCCGGCAGTTGGCCCAGGCCCTGGAAGAACTGACCGACGAGCGAGACCGGGTAGAAACCCTTTACCGGATTACCCGCGAGCTGACCACCAGCCTGGACCTGGACCGGGTGCTGACCGAGGCCCTGAGCCTGATAAACCGGGCCATCGGCATTTCCCAGGGCGCGGTGCTGTTGCTGGACCACGGCAGTGGGGACCTGATTTACCGGGCCGCGCTGGGCCGCGAAACGCCGCTTCCCCGCGGGGGCGAGAAAACACCGTACCGGCTGGGGTACGGCCTGGCCGGGGTGGTGATGGAGACAAACCGGCCCCGCATCGTCCCCGACCTGTCCCGCGACCCAGACTGGATACCGACCAAAGAAAACGACGAACGCCGTTCGGCCCTGGTCACGCCGCTGACCACCGGCGAAGGGCTGATGGGCGCGCTTCTGCTTTTCCACCCGGAGCCAAACTACTTTACCGAAGACCATCTCCGCCTGGTCAGCGCGGCCGGGGCGCAGATTGCCAACGCCATCAACAATGCCGAGCTGTACCGCCTCATCACCGACCAGGCCGAACGGCTGGGGGTCATGCTCCGCACCCAGGCCACCGAGGCCGCTCGCAACGAGGCCATCCTCAACGGCATAGCCGATGGCGTCCTGGTGCTGGATTCGGAAAATACCGTCATCCTCATCAACCCCAAAGCCGCCGAAATTCTGGGGGTAGAGGACGCGGTCCAGCAACCGCTCCGGCAGATTTTGGCAGTACCGGATTCGGGGTTAAAATCAGAGTTAAGACAGCAGTTTTACCGCCATATTCTGGACGCCCTGGCAGAAATCCAGCATGGCGCAGTCAAGGCCGATTTCCGCATCGAAGTAGAGCAGACGGTTCTGGTGGTCACCCTGACGCCGGTGGCCCTGGGGGCAGAGGAACGCATCGGCGCGGTGGCTGTTATCCGGGACATCAGCCGCGAAGCAGAAATCGAACGGCTGAAGAACGAATTCATCTCCACCGTATCGCACGAACTGCGGACACCGCTAACCTCTATTAAAGGTTATGCCGACCTGCTGGTAAAAGCCACCGACCATGTGGGCGAACTGAACCCGCTTCAACAGCGGTTTGTCAAGGTAATTCAGGCCAACGCCAATCGGCTGACCGAGCTGGTCAACGATATTCTGGAAATTTCCCGCATTGAAACCGGGCGCATTACCCTGAAATTCGAGGCCCTGGACATCCTGGAAGTTATCCGGGAAGTGGCAGTGTCCTTTGAAGGACAGTTGGTGCAGAAATCAATGGACCTGTCCCTTGATTTGCCGGACCAGCTTCCGGCAGTCTGGGCCGACCGGGGCCGGCTTATCCAGATTATCACCAATCTGGTGGGCAATGCCTGGCAGTACACCCCGGAAGGGGGCAAAATCATCGTCCGTGCCCGGAAGTCAAAAGGAAATTATGTGCAGGTGGATGTGGAAGATACCGGCATCGGTATCCCGGCTGAAGACATTCCCCATATCTTCGACCGGTTTTTCCGGTCTGAGCGGCATGAGGTACAATTGGTAGACGGGACGGGCCTGGGGTTGTCTATCACCCAATCTTTTGTGGAAATGCTGGGCGGAAAAATCTGGGTAAAAAGCCAGGTAGATGTGGGGACAACCTTCAGCTTTACCGTGCCTCTGGCAGAACCGGAAACAGCAGGTCAGCAACCTGATACCGAAATTTCACCACAGCCGGAAGAGGACCTATGAGCGAACCCGTCATTCTTGTTGCCGAAGACGAACGCGATATCAGAGACCTGATAGTGTTTACCCTGCAGTTCAGCGGTTTCAACGTGGTGCATGTCAGCAACGGCGAAGAAGCGGTCAAAAAGGCCACTGAACTCAAACCCGACCTGATTCTGATGGATGTACGGATGCCCAAAATGACCGGCTACGAAGCCTGCCAGGTGCTGAAATCCCAGGACGAAACTAAAGACATCCCGATTGTGTTTCTCTCGGCTAAAGGGCAGGAATCAGAAATCAATACGGGTTTGGAATTAGGGGCTGAAGAATATTTTATCAAACCCTTTGCCCCCGATGAACTGCCGGGACGGGTAAACCGCATTCTCGCCAAATATGGTAAGATTTAATTTATGAGCGCTATTGTCATTGATGGGGGTCTGGTACATTACGAAGCCTTTGGCCGCGGCAGACCGGTGCTGTTTCTGCACGGCTGGCTTGGCTCATGGCGGTACTGGATGCATACGATGGAAGATGTAGCCGCCGTCCGCCACCGGGCCTACGCCCTGGACCTGTGGGGGTTTGGCGACTCCGACAAAACCAGGCCCCGCTACCAGATTGCCGATTATGTCTCGCTGGTCAGCCAGTTTGTTGAGAATATGGGCATTCAGCAGGCCCCTATCATTGGCCATGCCCTGGGAGCAACGGTAGCCCTTGAATTTGCCATCCAGTATCCTAACCGGGTGAGCAAAATTATGGCCGTCAGTTTGCCTATGTCGCCAGACTGCATCAACCGCAAGCTGGTAGACCTGGTGAACAACACCATGATGGCCAAGGTGATGTGGTGGCGGCAGTTAGGCTACAAAGAGGTGCAGAGCGAAGCAGAAAAAACGGCCAAAGAAGCTGTCCCGGTCAGTATAGAATCTGCCAGCGAAATTGACGTACCGGGGCGGCTCCGTGCCCTGACCCGTTCCACCAGCACGCTTTTGCTTGCCGTTTACGGCGAAAAAGACGATATTATCGACCCTACCCCCCTCCGTTCCCTGGACAGCGACCAGCAAAATATCCGGTCGATTGGCCTGACAAACTCCAAACACTTTCCGATGCTCGACGAGGACGCCAAATTCAACCGCTTGCTGAAAGACTTCCTGGACATCGAGGGTGACCTGTCGGCCCTGGAATTGAAGGAAGAATGGCGTCGGCGCACCCGCTGACATAACAACAAGGCTTATATCTGGTACGCGTGCCGGGTTAAGGGCGACGTATGTGTCGCCCTTGCCTCTATTCATTCTGCCCATCCGCGAAAAATAAATGCAGAGATTGAGAAATTAGAGACTGCCCAACTCTCAACTCTCCAACTCTTTTAGAGGAGCGAGCCATGAGCGAAGACCGTCCAATGTCTAATGCTACTTTGCGGGTTCTGCTGGATGCCATAGAGGAGATTATGGGGCCAAACGGGACGAAGGCCGTCCTTCGGGCCGGGGGGCTGGAACGGTACATAGATAACTATCCTCCCCGAAACCTGGAAATGGAGGCCAAATTTTCCGAGTACGGCGCGCTCCAGCAAGCGGTAGAAGATTTTTACGGCCCGCGCGGGGCGCGGGCCATGCTGTTGAAGATAGGCCGGGCCACATTTCGCTACGGTCTGAAAGACCAGCCGGCCATTCTGGGACTGGCCGGCGTGGCTTTGAAAGCTCTGCCGGAGAAAAACCGGATGAAGTTCATTCTGGACAGGATGGCGAAAGCCGCGTCCGAAAACATCAAACAGCCCAGCTACGTGGTGGAAGAAGAGGACGCGTTTTACTATATTCAGGATGTCTGCCCCTGCCACTGGCGGCCTCCCCACAAAAAGCCGTGCTGTTTTGTCAGCGTGGGCGCACTGACCGAGGCCATGGCCTGGACCACCGGAAAAATCTTCAAGGTGGAGGAGGTGGCCTGCATCTCCACCGGCGCGGCCAACTGCGTTTACCGCATCCCCAAACAGCCGGTGGA
>RFJV01000454.1 GCA_003694775.1 Chloroflexota bacterium
CGCTCGACCAGGTCGGCCAGGTCGCGGCGAAGCGTTTCGCTGGATACATCCGGGCACAGCTCGCTGTAGTCGCTGTTGGTGATGCGTCCGTGGTCCAGCACAAAGTTCATAGCCTTGATTTGCCGCTCGTTGAGGCCCTGGGCCAGCCAGCGCCGCACATTATCCGTGACCGCCGGCTGAACCGGACGCCAGTCCTGGGGCTGGCTGTAGAGGGTCACCTTGAACCCGGCAGAGGTTTCTTCAAACTGGGGTGGCGGCAGACCTTCCTCGGCCATCCGCCGGATTATCCGGTCGATACCGTACCCCAACCGCTCGATAAACCCCATATCCGACAGCACCTGCACAATGGCCTCATTCCGGCTGAACCGCTCGGTGACGATGTTGTCCACGGTAACATGACCGGGCAGGCGGCCTGGACTGTAGCACTCCAGGCGGTCGGCAAAAATAAAAATGCGGATGCTGTCGCCGGTGATGTCGTAGGCCCGGTGGGCCACTGCGTTGACAATCAGTTCGCGGACTGCGTCCAGGGGAAAAGCCAGGTATTCGGTACGGGCCAGCCCATCCAGCCGGTAACTGCGCTGTAAATTGCTGACCACAAAAGCCTCGGCCCGACGAATCTGGTCGGGCAAAGGCCCCTGGATGTCCTCCCGGACAAAGGTATCGGTCATCTGCAGGCCGGCATACCGCACCACAATGATTTCAGCGGAGGGGATAAACCGGCTGGGGTCCCGGCCAAACAGCAGAATGCCGGCATTGGTGGGATGGAGGTTGCCGGCCTCGTCTTTGATAACACACCCCCGCTTCAGCAGGGCGTCTTCCTCGGAGTCTGCGGCCAGGGCCGGCACGTTGTCAACGTACTGGGCCACCCGCGGCCAGTCGATATCGAACATTTTGGCCCCTTCGGCGGGCTGGCGTTCGTAGCTAATCTGGCCGCGAGCCAGCATCAACCGCCGCAGGTCGCGGGTCGAGAGGGTAACATTCTCTGCCCCCTGCCGCACGGGGTAATGGTGACCGGCCTGGTAAACGTGCGGCAGTCCGGGCGGCACTTCTACCACCAGAAGGGTTTTGCCGTCAATGGTGACCTGCGCCGGCAGGGGGATGATGAGCGGCGGGTCGCAGGAAAAGACCGCTTCCAGGGTCCGGTCGAGGACGGTTTCCGGGTCCGAGAGTCCCCGCGGCCGGCCGCTGTCCGACACGCCGAGGATGAGGACGCCGCCGCGTCCGTTGGCAAACGCGGCCAGCGTGTCGGCAATCCAGGAGAGGTCGGCCTCTTCACTGGCAAAGGCCAGTGTTTCGCCGGGGGGCTGTTTGAGCAGTTTTTTGACGTCAGCCGGTTCTATCATTGTTGAATCAAAAGGCCGCCCGATGGTTCAGACGGCCTGCCGTGCTCAAAGAATGACTCCAGACAAATGTACCTGGCTCCCGCGGCAACTATCCATCAACGGCCTAGCCCAGCCAGCCGTAGACCGGTATCCATCCCAGGTTGAATTCATACTGGATATCGGAAAACGTGTCCGACATTGCCAGCCCAAAAATAACCAGAGCACAGCAACAGCACAGCAGGAGCAGTACTGCGGCAATAATGATGACCATCTTCTGCTTTGACCCGCCTTCGGCGGAGGGATGGCCG
>RFJV01000455.1 GCA_003694775.1 Chloroflexota bacterium
TACCGGAAGTTCTGGGGGGATGAGTTTGTTAGTTGGGGAGTTAGGGAGTTTGTTAGTTGGAGAGTTGGGGAGTTGGGGAGTTGGGGAGTTTAGAGTTTATCAATTCCTAATCTCCAATCTCCAGCCCCAATCCCCAAAGCTCCTCATTCCCGGACAGGGAAAAATACCTCCCGGTCCATTATCGTTGGTTCGCCCAGATTCTTCACCGGCAGAACCCGGCTGGCGGCAAAGAATTCAAAATCAAAACCGATTTTTTCTCCGACTGCCAACCCCGGCATAGGCATCAGACGGGCGGTGAGCGGTTTGTTCAGCGTTACCGACAGGGTCGCCATATCTATCAGGATGGCGGCCATTTCGCGGGGTGCGGTACTGCCGGGGATAGGGATGGTATCCAGACCGGTTCCGCAAACTGCAGAATAGAGCAGAAGGTCGTTGATGCTGAAACTGCCTTCTGCGGCCCGCCGGGCCAGGACAGAATCCTCCAGTACCGGAAGCATCACCCCGGAAAAACCGCAGTGGGGCAGGTTTGCCTGCCGGATAGCCGAGGTCAGCAGGGCCACGGCGAACAGCGTGCCGCTCCCGCCGAACACGTCTACCCCCAGCTTTTCTACCGCCGCGGCAATGCTGGCTTCGTCTGCCGGGTAGGGGGCCAGGGAAAAATCAATCCCGTTGAAGTAGAGCTGGTGCTCGTCGACCAGCGCGTCCGCGGTCTGCAGGAGTCTGGCCGCGGCAGATTCGATACTTTCGACCAGCCTTGCTCTGGCCTCAGTGGGAGTGGCGGCGGACTGTACGGCCTGCACGGCCAGGTCTGCCGCTTCGGTAGCCAGGGCAAAACCGGCATTGGCCTGCCCGCCGTGGTATGCCGCCGGGAAAAAGGGTGTCCCCGGCGGTACGTTTGCCAGCGCGGCCAGCCGCAGATTGCCAAAGCCGTTGGGGGTGGCGTGGGCCACATCGGAGATGACCTGGGCAAATTCCCGCGCCGCGGCCAGATTGATGCCGGTTTTGCTGTGCGCCAGGCGTACACCGGAGAAGATGTTTTCGGTGGCGGCAATGATTTTGGGCAGGGCACGAATCGGCGCCAGCGACGCCCGCGGCGTGTCGGCCATAACCGGCCCAATGGAAACGTAATCGATGCCGGCCTCGCCGGCCGCGGCTTCCAGCTGGCGGGCAAACGAGACCAGCCCGGCTGGCTCCGGACTGCCGACAACATCCATAAAAGGCGGGGTTGCCAGCCGGACGGTTTGCACCTCGAAGCCGGCAGAGGAAAAGCGCTGGCGGGCGTCTGCCAGAAAACGGGCCGCACCGGCCAGACTGGTGGCCTTGAGCGGCCACTCCAGCGGCTCAAAGATGGTGATGGAGCGGATTTTCATAGGACACCCTCATTGGGAAATCCGTAGGGCGACATTAATGTCGCCCTACCCGTTTTTAGTAGCCCCGGCCAACGCCGCGGTAGATAAAGCCGTACTCTTTCATCGTTGTCGGGTCGTACAGGTTCCGTCCGTCGATAAAGACCGGCTGTTTCATCAATGATTTGATGCGCCGCATATCCAGATGTTTGAACTCGTTCCATTCGGTGACCAGAATCAGGGCATCACAGCCGGTTGCCAGGTCGTAGGGGTCTTTGCTGAGCTGAAGGTCGGGCAGAATTTTGGCGGCCACTTCCATGGCTTCCGGGTCGTACCCCTTGACGGTGGCTCCCTCGCGCATCATCATCCGGGCAATCTCTGCTGAGGGAGCTTCGCGCATGTCGTCGGTGTTGGGTTTGAAGGCCAGCCCCAGCAAACCGACGGTCTTCCCCTTGAGCGAGCCGAGAACATCGCGCAGTTTCTGCACCACGTGAATGCGCTGGTACTGGTTGATGTCCATCACCGCTTTGAGAAGCTGGGGATGGGTGCCGTGAATGGTGGCCATATGGGCCAGGGCTTTTACGTCTTTGGGGAAGCACGACCCGCCGTAGCCGACACCGGCATCCAGAAAGGCGTGCCCGATTCGCTTGTCGTAGCCCATGCCGGTGGCAACTTCCTTGACATCCGCGCCCAGCCGTTCGCAGATGTTGGCGATTTCGTTGATAAAGGAGATGCGGGTCGCCAGAAAGGCGTTGGAGGCATATTTAATCATTTCCGCGGTGCGCAGGTCGGTAATGATGATGGGGGCGCGGACGTTCAGGTACAGTTCCGCCACCTTGGTGGCCGCGTCGCGGTTCAGCGAGCCGAGCACCACCCGGTCGGGGTAGATAAAATCCTGAATGGCCGAGCCTTCGCGCAGAAATTCCGGGTTGGAAACCACGGCAAAATCAATCGGCTCCGGCTGGTTGGTGCGGATGATGTCGGCTACCCAGTCGCCCGTGCCCACGGGGACGGTGCTTTTGTTGATGACAATCAGGGGGTGCTTCATGGTTTTGGCGATGGTTTCCGCGGCCTGACCGACATACTTCAGGTCGGCTTCGCCGTCAACGCCTTCGGGTGTGCCCACGGCGATGAATACAAACTCCGCATCTTCCAGGGCAACGGCGTAATCGGTGGTGAAGCTGAGCCGGCCAGCCTGAACATTCCGCCGAATCATCTCTTCCAGGCCCGGTTCGTAGATGGGAACTTTGCCCTGATTGAGCATGTCGATTTTTGTTTGGTCGATATCTACACAGCAAACCTTGTTGCCAAAATCGGCAAAGCCGGTCCCCGTGACCAGCCCCACGTAGCCGGTGCCAATGACGGCGATGTTTCTCATCGTTAATCACTCCTTCTCGTACCTGAGACTTTCAACTTGATGATAGAATTAACTGTGCTGTCCGCCGGCCGATTTCCACGGCATAGTTGGTGCCGCGGTCCCAGGGGTAAACCTGGCTCATGCTGGCCCAGTACAGGCCGGGGATGGGTGTTTCCAGGGGGGGGATGTTGGCGCTGTGGTTGACCGGCGGTACGGGTTGGGCGTATTTTGCCTTGAAAAGCCAGCTTTCCTTTATCCAGTCTGCATCAAAATCGGGATTGAACCGCTTGAGCGAAGGCAGGAAGCGGGCGGTCAGTTCCTCTTTGGACAGGGTGAAGTATTCGTGGTCGGGAGCCAGGTAGTCGCCGCAGTAGACGATGTGGTCGTTATCGTAATACTGGGGATTGATGAAGTTGGTATGTTCTACCAGGGCCAGAAAGGGGAATCCTTCGGCCTTGGGGATGTTTATCCAGTAGTGTCCGTCGGTGAGACGGTGCTTGAGGGCCAGCACCAGCACCACCGCGCCCATCGACTTCAGCCGGCGCACCGCGGCAGTGTAGCTGTCCGGCAGGTCGGGAACCAGCCGGACCAGCAGGTCGGGCGAAACAGTTGCCAGGACGCGGTCAAAATGGCCGCCGGCGGTGTCTGCCTCCACCAGCAGGCCGCCGCCGGGTGCGGGGGTCAGCCGCCGGACGGGGGTGTTCAGGTGCAGAACGGCACCGCGGGCCTGCACCTGCCGGACCAGGGCGTCGATAAAAGCCTGGAAGCCGCCCTTAAAATAGCCCAGCCGGGTACTGCGCTTGTGGATTCTGGCCCAGAACCAGGCCATGTTGACTTCCCGGTAGTGTTCGCCAAATTTGCCAACCAGCAGAGGCTCCCACAGCACCCGGTAGGCGGTTTCTCCCATCGTGCGGGTCAGCCATTGGTGCGCCGTTTCCCGTTCCAGAGACTGCCAGCTGCGGGTCAGGCGCAGGTAGAGGGCGGTCAGGCCGAAGCGCATTTTGGGAAGCAGGCCCAGTTTGGGGAACAGCAGGGCATTCAGCGGACTGTCGAGGGGGTAGGCTTTTCCATCCACGTACACAGAAGTGACCGGGCGGGGAAAGAAAACGTTCTCCCGTTCGCCGATTTCGTCGATGAGGGAGAGGATGTCGTGGTCGCTCTGGAACCAGTGGTGGTAGAACTGCTCCAGGTGCCAGCTCCAGCGGTCGCTTTTGAAGCCGGCGGCCAGACCGCCGGCATAGGCCGCGGTTTCAAACAGGGTCACTCGATGACCTGCGGCAGACAGGTCGTAGGCGGCAGACAGGCCGGCAATTCCGGCCCCGATGATGGCGATGTTCATACACTCCTCGGCATCCTTTCATCAGGGATGGGGGGTCAGCGAGTTTGGCTCGCCGTCCGGCAGGGCCGGCGCGCCGGATACTTCTGACTCGCGGGCGGCCACGGCTTTATCAAAATCGGCCCAGCTCAGGCTTTCGTAGGCCATGTACCAGAAGCCCAGCAGGGTGATGGGCAGCCAGAGCGCGGCATGCAGAACCAGGGTGTAGGCCGCGGCCGTCACCGGGTTCACGCCGAACACTTTCAGCACCTCGATGCCGGGACCGTCGAAGGTGCCGATGTAGCCCGGCGCGGAGGGCAGAGTCGTTGCCAGGTTGACCACCCCGTTCATCAGCATCAGGGCAAAAAAGCTGACGCTGAAATTAAAAGCGTGCATCACAAACCAGTACTTCACCGTTTCCAACAGCCAGACCACCACCGAGGTGACAAAAACCATCAGGATGTCGCGCAGGCTGGCTAAACTGCTCAGCCCTTCCATAAAGCGGTCGGCCAGAGCCAGCAGGCGGGGCTGGATGGTCGCTGGGGCAAAACGGGTAATGGCCTGGCTGTACACCCGCCGGCTGAGACGGGGATTGGCGGCCACCATCAAAAAAACGGCCAGCGCGCCAAAAAAAGCCAGACTGGCTAAAATGACCGTCTGGCGGAGCCAGTTGGGCAGGCCGGGAACAATCGGCAGGGCCACAAACACAAACAACAGCATCACCAGCCCGTCGAAAATACGCTCTACCAGAATGGTGGCAATGCTGGCGCTCATACTGACCCCCTCCTTTTTTTTGAGCACATAGGCCCGGATAACTTCACCGGCCCGGAAGGGGTACACGTTGTTGCCCATGTAGCCAATGACCACCACCGGCCACATTGATTTGAGTGAAATCGGCTTGATGGGACGCAGTAAATAGTACCAGCGCCATGTCCTGGCCCACACACCGACAAAATAGGCCGCCACGCCGGGAAGAATCCACCAGTAGTTGGCGGTTTTCATCGCTTCCCAGACGTGCCATAAGTCCAGGCCGCGGAGGGCCAGCACAACAAAAAAGGCGCTCACCACAGCGCCCACCCAGAACTTCCAGCGTTTCAGCATACAGGCATTTTACCACCAGGGCCAGATTTGGACAACTTTTAGGCAACAGTCAGCAAGGTAGCCGGTCGCAGGGGAGTTTCCCCTTTGAGTGTGGGTGAGGGCCTGACCTCGACTTTATCAACACTTTACAGGGTGACTACCGGTCGCGGTAGGACAACATTAAACCGTGGTCCATCAATCCGCCTGATAACGAGGCATTGAAATGCCTCGCTGTTACAGAAAACCCGTTAAAAACGGGTTAAATTCGGTTAAAATTAGCCGTTTTGAGTGCGTTTTAACGCACTTTTTGTACCAGCCGATGATTTCAATCATCGGTTAA
>RFJV01000456.1 GCA_003694775.1 Chloroflexota bacterium
GATGATGAAGCTCCGCTGGCGAAAAGCAAACCTGAATACAACTTTTACCCTGAACTGGTTGTTTATGCTGGTCCTGCTGGCGGTGGTCGCCCTGCTGACCCTGGGACTGCTGGTGTACATTCGCCAGACGGGAGGAACAGCCCTGGTGCAGACCGGCCTGCTGGGGATTCTACTCCTGCTGGCCGCGGCCATAGTGCTCCTGGTGGCGCTGGGGATTGACCCGTCGGGCCGGCCTGTCCGGGTGGTGGCCGCAGACGAGGCTATCCGGCAGAAGCACATCGAAGAGGCCCTGGAGCACCGCACCCGCCTGCTGGGGCAAATCCTGGAACTGGGCAACCGCCTGCACCACAACTGGAACCTGGATTCCCTGCTTCACGAAATCGGACAATCCATCGGCTTTGAAACCGTGGTGCTCAACCTGGTCAACGAGGAGACCAACCTGGTGCAGGTTCGGGCCGTGACCAGCTGTGACCCGGAAGCCCGCCGCCTGCTGGATGGCGCGGTATACCCCTGGGAAGAGTTTACCGTGCTGATGAAGCCGGAATATCGTCTGGGGCGGTGCTACTTTGTCCCTGCCGGTGAGTACGACTGGCATCACGATTTTGTCGGGCCGGTGTATGTCAATTCTCATATGGACCGCTCCGGAACCGACCCCGAAAAATGGCATCCCGACGATTTTTTGATGGTGCCGATTATGTTGGGCGAGGACCAGATTTTGGGGTTCTTTTCTGTCGACCACCCCATCGACGGGCGGAGACCGACCCGCGAATCGCTCCTGCCGCTGGAGATTCTGGCAAACCAGGCCGCGGTGGTCATAGAAAATGCCCGTCTGTACGAACACGCCCGCCGCGAACTTCAGCGCCGGCAGGAAGCCGAAGCACGCCTCAGGGCGTCGCTGGAGGAAAAAGAGGTCCTGCTCAAGGAAATTCACCACCGGGTGAAGAACAACCTTCAGGTCATCAGCAGTTTGCTCAACCTGCAAGCCGGTGAAACCACCGACCCGGCGGTGGTGGAGCTTTACCGCGAAAGCCAGAGCCGCATCCGGTCGATGGCCCTGGTGCACGAAAAACTCTACCGCTCCGACAACCTGGCCCGGATTGACCTGCTGGAATATCTGAGCGACCTGTCGGCCTACTTGCGGCAGATGTATGCCCCGGTTGCCCGGCAGGTCCGGGTTTCCGTGGGCGGCCAGCCGGTTTTTCTGGATATCGACACCGCGGTGCCCTGCGGCCTGCTGATGAACGAGCTGATTTCCAATGCCTTCAAGCATGCCTTCCCCAACGGACGGGCCGGCGAGGTGCAGATACAGGTACACCGGCACGATGACCGGATTTGTCTGACGACCGCCGATAACGGCGTCGGTGTACCGCCCGGCTTCAGCTTCCGGCAGGTCGACTCGCTGGGGATGCAGTTGGTGTTTACTCTGGTTGACCAGCTTGACGGCACGATTGAATTCGACACCCGGCAGGGGGTCAGGGCGGTGGTGGCGTTTCCTGTGCCGGCTGAACCGGGCGGGGGCAGTATCCGGCCAGCACAGGAAACGCCGGGCGCTACTCGTTGAACAGCTCGCCCACCGAAATGCCCAGGTGAATGCGGCGGATGACCTCCGCCAGCAGGGGCGCCACCGACAGCACGGTAAGCTTGTCGAACCGTTTGTGGGGAGGAATATCGACGGTGTTGGTTACCACCACTTCCCGCACCGGCGCGGCCTTCAGCCGCTCGATGGCCGGGCCGGACAGAACGGCGTGGGTGACGCAGGCGT
This sequence comes from Chloroflexota bacterium, assembly GCA_003694775.1. Taxonomy (GTDB): domain Bacteria; phylum Chloroflexota; class Anaerolineae; order 4572-78; family J111; genus J111. Next base: position 1,763 of record RFJV01000456.1, read on the forward strand.
AAATATCTGCCGCGCCTTCTTCCTTGAGGTAGTGCATCGCCTGGGTCATTGTTCCGGCGGTATCGATTTCATCGTCAAAAATGATGCAGTTCTTGTTTTTGACATCCCCGATGACGTTCAGCACCTCGGCACTGCTTCCGTCCTGCTGTTGAATTCGCCGTTTTTCAATGACTGCCAGGGGCAGGTCCAGCGCCTGGGCAAAGTTCCGCGACCGCTTGGTCGCCCC
>RFJV01000457.1 GCA_003694775.1 Chloroflexota bacterium
ATTGACCTGATTACCGAAGTCCCCGCCGATGCTTACCAGACCATTCTCAACAACCAGCAGGCCGTATTCCGCCTTTACCACCGGGAACTCGACCCCTTCCAGGCGGATTATATCAACGTGTTTGGCCGGGTTTATGTGGATGAAATCAACCGCCGGATTCTGCGCTTTATCACCACCGCCAGCCAGCTTGATGTCTCCCAGGCCCAGAAAAAGCTGGACGCCACCCGGTCCACCATCTATACTCTCCGCACCATTTTGCAGGAATGTGCCGGACAGCCCGACCGGCCCGTCACCTGCGACCGGGAAAAACTTCACCAGTATCTCCAAACCCTGGACCGCAACATTGACGAATTTACCCAGACAACCGACCGTACCCTGACGCTGGCAGACGCCGTAGAAGAGGGACTGGCCGGCAGTGAGCCGTCCGCGGTCCAACCCCAACCCAACCTGGTGGAAGAGGCCAATTCCCTTGCCAATGTCGGCGAGACAGTGCAGGATTACCGGGACGCCCTGGAAACGCTGACCCGCCTGGAAACCGACCTGGACCAGATGGAAAGCAAGCTCAACCTGTTCCTCGATATTGACCCGATTATCCTGATTAGCCCGTTCCGGGCCGAAGTTCAGAACGTCAGTCTGGTGCCCATCAAGGTGACGGATTATTTCTCCCCGGCGGTTATCATCTTACTGCTCCAGCACCTGACCGTCACCTTTGCCGCCCTGTCGATGGTGCGGGAACGCCGGTTGGGGGCGATGGAGCTGTTCTACGTCTCTCCCCTGTCGCCGCTGGAAACCCTGCTGGGAAAATACCTCAGCTACCTGACCTTTGGCGGGGTGGTGGCGTCGGTGCTGGTGGCCCTGGTTGCTCTGGCTCTGGGCGCACCAGTGCTGGGAAGCTGGCTGAATGTGGCCCTGGTAATCTTGGGCGTCCTGTTTACCTCCCTGGGTATCGGTTTTGTCATCTCCCTGGTTTCCAAAACCGATACCGAAGCCGTGCAGTACGCCATGATTATCCTGCTGACCAGCGTCTTTTTCAGCGGTTTTCTGCTGGGGTTGCAGACCCTCTGGGCGCCGGTTCGGATTATCTCCTGGATGCTTCCCGCCACCTACGGCATTGCCCTTCTGCGAGAAATTATGCTTCGGGGTGACCCGCCGACGGCCAACGTGTTCATCCAGCTGGTCACCATTGGCCTGGGGCTGTTTATTGTGGCCTGGTATCTTCTGCGCCGCTCGATGACCCAGAGCTGACAGGGTGCGGCACCCCTCAAAGGAATGACCCGCATCTCATGAAAAATCTTCTCCTGACCTGCCTGCTTGGAATTGGATTTCTGACCACCGTCTGGTGGCCGCCCGCGGCCCTGGCCCAGTCTCCCGCGGTAGGGCCGCGGCTGGCCTTTGCCGCCTTCCGCAACGGGCAGTGGGACATCTACGCCCTGGCCCCGGACGGCTCCGACCTGCGCCAGCTGACCAACGACCCCTACGAGGATACCGACCCTGCCTACTCCCCCGATGGTCGCTACCTGGCCTATGCCTCCCGCAGAGACCGGAACTGGGATATTTACCTGCTCGACCTGCAAACCGGCGGTCTCCAGCGCCTGACCGACTCGCCCCATTACGATGCCGCACCGGCCTGGCGTCCCGACGGGCAAATGATTGCCTTTGAATCGTACCGCAGTGGCAACCTGGACATCTGGCTGGTGCCCCCGGAACCCGGCGCGTCGCCCACCAACCTGACCGCCGACTCCCAGGCGGGAGATTTCTCCCCCGCCTGGCGCCCCGACGGGCAGGCCCTGGCCTTTACCAGCTGGCGCACCGGCGACCGGGACCTGTTTTTGCTGAACCTGTCCGGCGGCGATGTGACCCAGCTAACCAGCAGTCCCGCGGCAGAATTTGCCCCGGCCTGGTCCTCCGACGGGGCGCGGCTGGCCTTTACGGTGGACCACCTGGGCGACCGGGAGATTTTTACCCTGGACCCAACCCGCCCGCCCGCCGATGGCGGGTCGGCAGAACAGTTAAGCTGGCTGGGCCGCACCGACGCCCCGGCCTGGCTGGCGGATAGCCAGACCGTAGCCGGCCTGTTCCATCGCTGGGATGGGGAAATCATCGCCCTGGTTGACCCGCTGAACCGCCTGCCCCGTCTGCTGACACCGCCTTTCCTGGGGCAGGGCCGGTTGAGCTGGCACCCTGCCGCGGTGATTGCCGGCCAGCCTGTGCCCGACCTGCGCAACCGCCGCCTGGCGCACGAAGAACGGCTGACCCCCAACCAGGGCGCCGGGGTGGAGCCGTACAACCTTATCCGGCAGGACAATCTGGAAACCGGCTCACCCTGGCTGGCAGATACGGTGGACGATTCTTTTCAGCGGTGGCGGGAAGCCTTGCGCTCGGAAGTGGGGTACGACTTCCTGGCCTCGCTGTCGGATGTTCTGCGGGACCCTGCCGCCTACAGCGACACGTCGCAGTACGCCAGCTGGCACAAAAGTGGGCGGGCGGTGGATACCCTGTTCGACTACCACATCGACGGGCAGTTGGTGCATGAAATTGTCCGCGAAACGTACAGCGGCGAAACCTACTGGCGGGTTTTTCTGCGCTGTGCGGACCAGTCGGGGCGGTGCGGGCGGCCTCTGGTGGAGAATCCGTGGAACTACAGCAGTCGGGCGCGGACGGAAATCGCGCCCGACCAGGGGGGCATTGAGAAGCCAATTCCCGATGGCTACTACGTGGATATGACCGGCCTGGGCCGGCTGTACGGCTGGGAGCGCATCTCCTCGTACGATGACGTGGATTACAGCTGGACCTGGCACTTTCTGGCCTTTGAATACTGGCACTACCAGAACCGGCGGGCGATTGGCCCGGACGGCCGCATTGGCGAACAGCCGCTGAACTGGTACCAGGCCATGAGTGAGGTGTATCCCCCGGACACCCTGACCCGCTATTTTACCTGGGACAAAATGCGCCGGCTGGATGAAGACCCCTACCTGATTGCCCTCAAGGGTGTTCCTCTGCCGCCGTCGGAGCGGCCCTGGTGGCGGCTGGTTCAGGACGGCCTGGAAGCAAGGTAGCGGTCAGGCTTTGAATACCTCAACCAGCCGGTCCATCTCGGCCAGCAGGTCGGTGGCCCGGTCTACGTCAATCACTGTAGCCGCGGCGTAGTTGTGGCAGGCATCAATGGAGCCGCCAACCGCTTCTGCCGCCGGCGGCACAATCGCCGCCAGTCCGGGCATGGACTGCTCCACCAGAATCTGGTGCTCCAGCACCGCCGGCACGCGCATCGACACCTTGTACAGCTCCCAGTCAAACCGGCCCAGGCCCGGCGTTTCCGGCGGCATTATCTGGAAGCCAACGATGTATTTGTGGGGGTCAATAAACGGCTCATCGGCAATATCCTCGCAGAACTGGCCTATCATTTTGACCCCCATCGGCTCGAAGTCTCGCTCTACCACAAACCACTGGCAGTAATGGGTCTGCCAGAGACCGTTTTGCCGCAGACGGTCCAGGGTGCGGGAAAATGCGGCCTCCTTCAGCCGGGACAGTTCGGCCAGCTTCCGCTCAACTTCCGGCGATGGCCCCGCCAGGCACATCTGCATCCCCAGAGCCGGCCCACCCATGTAGTAGCCGGCCGCGCCCAGGGTCGTCACACTGCGCCAGAAGGTATCCAGCGGCAGGGGGTCGCCAAAACGGGTCAGCCAGTACTGCTCTTGCCCGTTGTTTTCCTCCAGGTGGACATCCCCCAGCGCGACGGCCTGCTCCAGGGCCAGCCGGTTCTGCCCTACCAGCTTGCCAGCCCGGTTGTGCCGGTCGCCCACCGCGCCGATAACGCCCAGATAGGCCAGGTCGCGGTTGGCCGGGTTCA
>RFJV01000458.1 GCA_003694775.1 Chloroflexota bacterium
CACTCCCGTTTCGCGTATCACCGGTCGACAGGCAGGGAAGAAGGCGGTTAGTGCTCTTCCTTCTCCTTCTGCGCCTGGGCAATGATTTGCTGGGCAATATGGCTGGGAACTTCCTCGTAGTGCGACAGGGTCATCGTAAAGACCCCCCGGCCCTGGGTCAGCGAGCGCAGGTCGGTGGCGTAGCGCTGAACTTCGGCCAGCGGGGCCAGGGCAGTGATGATGGTGTTGCCGCGTACCTGCTCCATCCCCTGGAGCCGGCCCCGTTTGGTGCTCAGGTCGCCGGAGACATCGCCGGTAAACTCTTCCGGCACGGTGATGGTCATCTTCATAATCGGCTCCAGGAGCACTGGATTGGCGGCCTGTACGGCCAGCTTGAACGCTTCCCGCCCGGCAATCTGGAAGGCAATATCCTTGGAGTCGACCGGGTGCTCTTTACCATCGTACACCACGGCCCGCACGTCAACCACGGGGTAGCCGGCAATGACGCCTTGCTCCATCACTTGCTTGATACCTTTTTCAATGGAAGGCAGGAACGGCTGGCTGATGGCCCCGCCAAAGATTTCGCTCTTGTACTCAAAGCCGGCTCCCCGTTCCATCGGTTCGACCCGCAGATGGACTTCGCCAAACTGACCCGCGCCGCCGGTCTGTTTCTTGTGCCGGTACTGGGCCGTCGCAATCTTGGTGATGGTTTCCAGCATTGGCACTTTGGGGGTGGAGGTTTCCACACCCAGCCCAAACCGGTTCGACATCCGCTTGACGGCAATCTCCACGTGCACATCGCCCATCCCTTCCAGCAGGGTTTCGCGAGTGGCGGCTTCGTAGCGGTGGCGCAGGGTCAGGTCTTCTTCGGTGATGCGGGCCAGGCTGGGCCCCATTTTAGCCGAGTCGGCCTGAGTTTTGGGCTTGAGGGCCACGGCGAAGACCGGGTTGGGATATTCCACGGTCGGTACGGCCAGCGGAGTACCCTTGTCGCACAGGGTGTGTCCAATCTGGGTGTGGCTCAGCTTCACCACGCCGACAATATCGCCGGCGACGGCCTGCTCTACGCTGTTCTGCTCCTTGCCCCGCGGGGTAAACAGCGTGCCGATGCGTTCTTCCTGTTCGGCCTGGACGTTGTACACCCGCGTGTCAGACTTCAGCACACCGGACCACAGCCGCAGGTAGGTGATGCGCCCGTACTGGTCGTTGATGGTCTTGAAGGCCTGGGCCACCAGCGGGCCGTTGGCAGAGCCGGTTAGAGTGACTTCCTCGCCGGTCTTGGTGTTTTTGGCCGTCACCTCAACTGCCGGGGTGGGGAAGAACTCCACAATGGCATTCATAAAACTGCGAACGGCCACGTTGTCGGTGGCGGAACCGCAGAAAACCGGCACAATCTTGCGGTTTGCCAGGCCAGACCGGAGACCGCGGGCCATATCTTCTTCGCTGAGGGTTTCTTCTTCAAAATATTTTTCCATCAGCTCGTCTTCGCCCTCGGCCGCGTACTCAATCAGCTCCAGCCGGGCCGCTTCGATGTCGTCGGCCATATCTGCCGGCGGGTCGCCGGGCGTACCTTCGCCGGTGTAGCTCTTCTGGGTCAGCAGGTCGACCACCCCGGAGAAGGATTCGCCGCTCCCGATGGGCAACTGCAGAGGCACAAATGTAGCCTCAAACGTGTCGCGAAGCTGGTCGAGGACACGCTGGAAGTTGGCGTTGGAGCGGTCCATCTTGTTGATGAAAACCGCGATGGGCTTCTGATTTTTGGTCGCCATCTCCCAGGTAAGCTGGGTGCCGACCTCTACCCCCGCGGAGCCGTCCAGCACCAGCACCGCAGTTTCGGCCACGTGCAGGCCGTTCAGCATTTCGCCCTGAAAGTCCACAAAACCGGGCGCGTCGAGCACATTAATCTTGTGCTTCTGCCATTCCGACGGCACCACCGACAGGTTGATGGACATCGTCCGGCTGATTTCTTCCTCGTCGTAGTCCGAAACGGTATTGCCGTCTTCCACCCGGCCCAGGCGGGTTGTGGCCCCGGTGTTAAAAAGCATTGCTTCCGCCAGCGACGTTTTGCCACTGCCGTTGTGTCCCAGCAGGACAATATTTCTGATTTTCTCAGTGGGGTAAACAGCCATCAAAGTCTCCTTGCAGCGCGTTCATCGCGAAATTTTTGCTCAACGAGGGGCAAATTTTTCGCCCAGCAGTGTGGGCGAATGGCTATGCTATTCTAATCTAAGAGAGACAGATTGTCAAAAGGGGTGGAAACCACGTCCGCTGGAAGGGCGGAGGGAGGAGGGAGGAAGGAGGAAGGATGAAGGATGAATTATCTCCCAATCTCCAATTCCCTCATCTCCACCCATTTCTGCTTTCATATTTCCGTATTTCCGTCCTTTCGGTATAATATACTAAATTCCTCCTTCGTTTTCCTTTCCCCAAACATTTCGACCTTCTGCCACGCATCGTTTGCCGGCTGTTCTGCCTTGTCTACCGGGAATGTTGGTTGATGAAAGACGCGCTATCTGCCCGGTTTTATCGAAAGGAGATTGTCCGATGAAGAAATACACCAAGCCGCAGTTGAAAAAGCAGGCCGAACTGAAGTCTGTAACGTTCAGCTCTCACTAAAAAGTTTGCGGTTCTGTAAAACGTTCGCCTGTTCCCCCAGGGGAAGCTCAGGCTGACCGGCAGGCCGTCCAGCCTGCCATCCTTGCGACCGGTTTTCCGGTCATTTTTCCAGCCGGCTGGCTGTAACGCTGGCCTTTGCACCGGGCCTCCGATAGCGCGTCTTTTTTGAGCCAATATTCGCTTTATCAACCTTTTTACCGTGACCATATTCCCAAACCGTCTGCCGTGCCCGACTCATCACCGCTTTATATTGCCTCCATTCTGAACGCTATCGGTGCCCGCCCGTCTGCCGGCCTGCTCCGCCGCCTGCCCGCGGAGGCGTGGGACCCGCTGTCCACCGCGGCCATTGCCGTGGGGCTGGCGCCGCTCCTGCACTGCCGGCTGGAAAGCCTGGCTGTCACGCCGCCGCCCGCGGCCCGCGCCCGGCTGTCGCTGGGCTACCAGGCCCACGCCCACCGCAACCAGGCCATCGCCCGCCAGCTCACCGAACTGCTGGCCGCGTTCTCTGCCGCCGGTATCCCCGTCATCGTGCTTAAGGGCGCCCTGCTGGCCCACCTGGTGTATCCCGACCCCGCCCTCCGTCCAATGAACGATATCGACCTCCTCTTCCGTCCTGCCGACCTGCCTACCGCGGCCCGCGTTCTGGAAGACCTCGGCTACCAGGGCCATCACAAGTCTGCCGGTGAGGGCGCGGGGGTGGTCAAGCACCTCAGCACCTACCGCCGTCCCGGCCCCCAGGCCCAAACCCCCAACCCCTTTCTCAGCACCGCCGGCGACCGGATGGTAGAACCCCACGGTTCGCTGGAAGAGTCTTGGTTCGGTTTGCGGGTCGATATTACTCCTGGCGTGTGGGAGCGGGCCGTGCCCCTCGTTCTGCACGACCAGCCCGCCTATCGCCTCTCCGACGAAGACACCCTGCTCCATCTGGCCGTACACGCGGTCTTTCACGTCATTATGGGCCGGCTGGTCTTCCTGCAGTTGTACGACATCGGGCAGGTACTCCACACCTGGGGCCACCGGCTCAACTGGACG
>RFJV01000459.1 GCA_003694775.1 Chloroflexota bacterium
CCGGCTTTGCCAGCCTGACCGCGGGTGGCTATAATCAACCATTATGCAAACCGGCGCACGATTCTGGCTCTTCTGGCTGATACTGGCCGGCTACCTGGCGCTGGGCGGTCTGTACGTTGCCCTGACCCCGGCCTGGCAGGCTCCGGACGAACCCGCGCACTACAACTACGTCCGCTTCCTGGCGACCCGCCGCGCCTTTCCGGAACTCACCCCCGACTGCTACAACCAGGCCTATCTCAACCAGCTTACCAGCCGCCGCTTCCCCCCCGACCTGCCCATCGACCCCGTGTGCTACGAGTACCACCAGCCGCCGCTGTACTACCTGCTGGCCGCGCCGGTCTTCAGCCTGACCCGCGGGGCACTGCCGGCTTTGCGCGGCCTGTCGGTTCTGCTGGGCGCGGGGGTAGTGGTGCTGGCCTTTTTTATCGCCCGCACCGTTCTGCCGGCCCGGCCTGCCGTGGCCCTGGCCGCAATGGCTGTGGTCGCTTTTACGCCCATGCACCTGACCATGCTCGCCGCGGTCAACAACGACGCCCTGGCCGAGCTTCTGCTGGCGGCCCTGCTGTTCCGGCTGGTCCGCGGACTGACCGCCGGCCAGCCCGCCACCGCAAAGACAGACGCCGTGACCGGCCTTCTGCTGGGGCTGGCGCTGGTCACCAAAACCACGGTCTACATCGCCATCCCGCTGACCGCGCTGGCCTTGTGGTGGTCGCCGGGACGGCCCGGCCTGCGCCGGCTGGCCCGCCGTGGTCTGCTGGTTTTCGGGACGGCACTGCTGGCGGCCCTGCCCTGGTATGCGCGCAACACCTGGCTGTACGGCCAGTTCGACCTGCTGGGGCTACAGCGGCACGATGCCGTGGTGGTGGGCCAGCTCCGCACCGCAGACTACCTGGCCCAGGTTGGCTGGCCGCGCTACCTGCTGGATTTTGTGACCACCACCTTCCACAGCTTCTGGGGGCAGTTCGGCTGGATGGCCGTCCCGATGGACCGCCGGTCGTATCTGTTCCTGGCCCTGCTGACCCTGCTGGCCCTGGTCGGGCTGGCGGCCTGGCTGGCCCGCCGCGGCCCGGCCACGGATGCACCCGCGGCAGGTCACCGGCAGGCTATCGCCTTGCTGGCCGCGGCGGCAGGGCTGGCGGTGGTGGTTTACGCCGGGTACAACGCCACCTTTGTGCAGTTCCAGGGTCGGTATCTCTTTCCGGCGCTGGTTCCGCTGGCCTTCTTTTTTGCCGTGGGTCTGTTTGAGGTGTTCGACCTGCCGCGGGCCTGGCTGGCCGCGGTGACCGTCGCCGCGGTGCTGGCGGGGCAGGTGGGGACCGGTCTGGCCGGCGCAGGGCTGGACAAACGGGCCGGGCTGGCCCTGGCCGCGGTCTGGCTGGTGCTGGCGGCGCGGGCCTGGCTGGCCCCGCGCTGGCCCGTCGACCGGCATATCTGGGTGGCGGCTTTCTGCGCCGGTCTGGCAGGGCTGGCCGCGGCCAGCCCGTTCTGGTTTATTGTACCGTATCTGAATCCGTGAGGGATAATGGCTCGACAAAAGTATTACGTGGTCTGGAAGGGAAGAGAGCCTGGCATTTACACCACCTGGGATGAATGTTCGGCCCAGGTTAACGGCTTTCCCGGCGCGCAGTACAAGGCGTTCGACCGCCTGAACGAGGCCCGCGCCGCGTTCGAGGCTGGCCGGGATGCCTGGAAGCAGGGCCGTCTCCGGTTCGACCTGCCGCCGGAGGTCATCGCCGACAGCGTTTCCGTGGATGCGGCCTGCGACGGCAGTCCGGGCCGGCTGGAGTACCGGGGGGTGTACACCGCCACCGGCGAGGAGCTGTTCCGGGTGGGGCCTTTGCCCCTGGGAACCAACAACCTGGGCGAGTTCCTGGCGATTGTCCACGCCCTGGCCTGGCTGAAACAGCAGGGCCGCGGCGACCTGCCCGTCTATTCCGACTCCCGCACGGCGCGGCAGTGGGTCCGGCAGAAGCGGGTCCGCTCCCGCCTGCCCCGCACCGAAGAAACCGAACCGGTCTGGTCGCTGGTGGACCGGGCGCTGGAGTGGCTGGCGCAGAACGAGGTCACCAACCCCTTGCTGGATTGGGATACCGAACGATGGGGCGAAATTCGGGCCGATTTTGGCCGTAAATAGGGGGATTGACGAATGAGGAAAACGGTACGCAACGTCTGCCCGCACGACTGCCCGGACACGTGCGGCATTATCACCGAGGTGGAAAACGGGCGGGCCGTCCGGCTGTCCGGCGACCCCGACCATCCCATCACCCAGGGCTGGCTGTGCGCCAAGGTGCGCCCCTACCTGAACCACGTTTACCACCCCCACCGGCTGACGCACCCCCTGCGGCGGGTCGGCCCAAAGGGAAGCGGGCAGTGGGAGCGCATCTCCTGGGAAGCCGCCATCGCCGAAATTGCCAGCCGCTGGCGCGGCATCATCGACCGGTACGGCGGGGCCGCCATTCTGCCCTACAGCTACAGCGGTACGCTGGGGTTGGTGCAGATGAGCGTTGCCAGCGCCCGGCTCTGGAACCGGCTGGGGGCCAGCCAGCTCGACCGGGCCATCTGCGGGGCCGCGGCAGAATACGCGGTGGAAGCTACGCTGGGCGCGCGCTGGAGTCCACCGTACCATCACGTGGCCCACAGCCGGCTGGTCATCATCTGGGGGCACAATCCGGCCAGCACCGCGCCTCATTTTATGCCTCACCTGGTGCAGGCCAGGCGGAACGGCTGTCGGGTGGTGGTGATTGACCCGCGGCGCACCCGCACCGCCCAGATGGCCGACCTGCATCTGGCCCCCCGGCCCGACACCGACGCGGCCCTGGCTCTGGGACTGGCCCACGTCATCGTGGCCGAAGGCCGGCACAACGAAGCCTGGCTCCAGGCCCACACCGTCGGCTGGCCGGAACTGCGCGCCCGCCTGGCCGGCTACCCTCCCGACCGGGTGGCGGACATCACCGGTCTGCCGGAGCAGGCTATCATCGACCTGGCCCGCGCCTATGCCGAAACCCGGCCCGGCCTCATCAAAATTTCCGATGGCCTCCAGCGCCACCGCCGCGGCGGGCAGACGGTCCGGGCCATTGCCGCCCTGCCGGCCATCACCGGACAGTACGGCCAGCGCGGGGCCGGGCTGGCCTACAGCGCCAGCGGCTATCTCCGCTGGGACAGCGCCGCGGTCAACCACTGGGACGAGTGCCCCCCGCCCCCGCGGGTCATCAATATGAACCGCCTCGGCGCGGCCCTGCTGGGCGAGGCCTCCGACCCGCCGGTGATGTCGCTGTATGTGTTTGGGGCCAACCCGGCGGTTTCATCACCCAACGCGGGCAAAATTGTGCAGGGCCTGCTGAGGGAGGACCTGTTCACCGTGGTGCACGAGCTGTTTATGACCGACACCGCCCGCTATGCGGACATCGTTCTGCCGGCCACCTCCCAGCTTGAGCATGTCGACCTGCACAAGGCCTACGGCCATACGGTGCTGGCTTACAACCAGCCCGCAGTGCCGCCGCTCGGCGAGAGCAAAAGCAACTGGCAGGTGATGAGTCTGCTGGCGGGGGCGCTGGGCTTTACCGAGCCGTGGCTCCACCAGACCGCGGATGAAGTCATCGAGGAGGTGCTGGCCGCCACCGCGGCCCGCAATCCGGCCCTGCGGGGAATCACCCTGGCCCGGCTCAAGGCCGAAGGCCCGCTTCCGCTGGCCCTGGAGCCGGAAGTCCCCTTTGCCGACCTGCACTTCCCGACACCCAGCGGCAAGGTGGAGCTTTACGCCAGCCGGCTGGCCGCCGACGGGCTGGACCCCCTGCCCGGCTGGTCGGCAGAGGCGGGCGAACCTCCTGCCGCGAACGATGGGCGGCTGTGGCTGTTGAGCGGCGCGGCGCACCATTTTGTCAGCAGTACCTTTGCCGGTCAGCCCGACCTGCTGGCGCGGGAAGGGGAGCCGTTTGTGGAAATTCATCCTGAGGATGCCGCGAGCCGCGGCATTCGCAACGGCGACCGGGTGGTGGTGCATAACGAGCGGGGAAGCTGTACCCTCCGCGCCGTCCTGACCGACGCAGTCCGGCCCGGTGTGCTGGTATCGCCCAAGGGCCGCTGGGCCAGCCTGGACCCGTTTGCCGCCAACGGC
>RFJV01000067.1 GCA_003694775.1 Chloroflexota bacterium
CCAATCTCCAATCTCTAATCCCCGTGCTCATCATCCACGGGCTTTGCTTCCCGCAAGGCTCGTGACCGCGCCGCCCCGCGCAGGGGTGTTTCCGGGAAGTCGTCCGGATGAATGTTGCGGGCAAATACCAGATAGCCGGTGTGCCCCACCATCAAGTCGGCGGGACGCAGGCGGTTGGGCACCGGTTTGTAGGTCCGGAGGAAGTTTTCCTCCACCTCTGCCCCGCCAAAATCGTGTGCCCGGAGGGCCTTCAGCAGGGCGCTGACCTGGTTGGTGGTGGGGACGATGGCCCCAAAGAAACCGCCGGGCTTGAGCGCGGCCTTGACCTGGGCCAGGTAATCGTCCGGCTGGCGTACGTCCAGGAAAACAGCGTCCACGTTGGTTTCGTCGAAACCTGCGGCAATGTCGCGCAGTTTGAATTCGACAAACGGTTCCAGGCCGGCCCGTTCCACGTTGGCCTGGGCGTTTGCCAGCATATCGGGCCTAACCTCGTAGGAGTAGACCCGTCCGGTCGGGGCGACCAGCCGGGCCAGGACGACGGTCAGCGCGCCGCTGCCGCTCCCGGCCTCGATGACACGGCGTCCGGCGTAGATGTTCAGCTTCAGGATGATGCGTCCGGCTTCCTTGGGATAAATAATCTGGCTTTTACGCCGGACTTCTTTCATAAGTTCGTCCAGGGACGGTTCAACCGCCAGAAAAGTATGCCCGGTGGTAGAGGTCAGGCGGCGGCCCGGCGGCTGGCCTATCAGGTCGTTGTGGTCGATGATGCCCTGGTGGGTGTGCTGGCGGTGGCCCGGTTGCAGGCGGATGTAGAATTTTTTACCGTCCTGGCTGATGAGCAGAACGGTATCGTCAGGCTGAAGGACAATTGGCTTCATGCGGCTCGTCTGGGCCGGCTCAGCGGGAATGTTGAACCGGGAATGAAATCGGTCGCCTCGTGGCGAAAGGCCAACAGGGGTACAATGCCCCTATTTTAGCATAAAGTTCAATTTACACAAAGGGGACGGCTCATGTATCGTACGCGTGCTTTGTAAGGGCGACCGGCCGGTCGCCCTTACAATAATAAGCACTTGTTTTATACATGAGCGAAGGGGACAAGGGCCATCCGCGAATACAGCACAAATGCACGAATGTAGGGCAACTGCTAGCAGTTGCCCTACATCTCAGCCAGGCTGGCCTTTCGTGTACCTGTCCCCGGCAGGGGAATTGTGAAAACTCCGTAGGCGGCCAGGATGGTGTATTCCCGGTGGCGGCTATGTCTGCCCGGCAGTCCGGGCCGCCAGTGCCTCCGCCTCGGCCAGGGGGCCGCGCCAGGGGCCGGGTTTTTCCTGCTTGAGGGTGGTGATGGCCGCGGCCAGCGAAGCCGCCTCTTGCGGTGAGGCGGTCAAACGTTTGCCCAGATAGGTGGCAAAGCAGGTATCCCCGCGGCCGGTGCGTCCGGCCAGAGAACGGGGGGTGAAGGGAGCCTGGTAGACCTGCCCCCCGGCAAAAACCGTAACCCCGGCAGACTGGGTGATGACGATTTCCCGCGGGCCGTATTCGGCCAGCCGGTGGGCCGCGGCCACCAGGTCGGTCAGGCCGGTCAGGAGTTCGGCTTCGGCCCGGTCTACCTTGAGATAGGTGACATACTGCAACCCCTCCGCCATATCGGGCCAGGGTTCAAAAACAAGGTCGCCACTGCGGGGGACCCGCACAAAGCCCTGGATGTCAAGGGCCACCGGCCCGCGGCCCGACAGGTGTTTGAGCAGGGGCAGGTCCACTTCGCCGGCGATGATAGGCGTGACGGCGTAAATTTTGGCCCGGATGTCCGGCAGGTCATCCGGCTGAAACGGCCCGGCAAAGCCTATCAGCTTGCAGATGCGGCGCTCCATGTCGGCGGAGTTGTAAATATTTTCGATGCCGGAAGTGGCCGGTGCAGGCACGGGGAAGACCTTGACCCCGGCCTCTTCCATCTCTTTGAGGCGGGGAAAGTCGTCCGGATGCAAGCGGGTCACAACAGCTACGTTGACCCCCAACTGCCGCAGGGCCAAACTGCCGTAGTAGACCGCGCCGCCAGAGGCAGATTCTGCCCGGCCATCCACAACCAGCAGGTCTTTGGCAAAATGTCCAATCATCAAGATGTCGGTATCGTACTGGGCCATATTTTTTCTCCGGGTCAAGTATTTGGGCAGACCCAGGGGGCCTGCATCAAGGGCAAACACAGGGGTCTGCCCCTACGATGTCATAACAAACGGTCCGGGGTGTTGGAGCAAATTCCGTCGACTCCCAGCCGGCGCAGGGCGGCGATTTCTTCGGGGCGTTCTTCGTGCCAGATGATAATGCCCAGCCCGGCGGCGCGGACGCGCTGTATCCACTCCGGGGTCAAGAGGCGGTGGGGGTGTGGGTCCAGTGCCTCCCAGGCGGGGTGTACATACGTGGCCCCCACCGACCGGGCCAGCGCGACCGGGTCTACATTGACCGCGCCGAACAGTACACTGGTGGTCAGGGCCGGTTCCAGGGCCTTCACGTGGGCCAGCCAGTCCGGGCGGAAGGAGGTGACGATGGTGTAGGCCAGGAAATGGTGCTGGCGCAACAGCTCAATGGAGGCTGGAATGGCCCACCCATCCTTGATTTCCAGATACAGGCCCAATCCCTGCTCGCGACAGCAGAGAATGGCCTCTTCCAGGGTGGGGATGGTCTCGCCCTGGCCTGCGTCCAGCTTCTTCAGGTCGACCAGGCTGGTATCGCGCACCATTCCCTGTCCGGTGGTGGTGCGGGCCAGGTACGGGTCGTGAATGACCACCGGGACTGCGTCGCCGGAGAGGTGGACATCCAGCTCCACCATATCGGCGCCCAGCTCTGCGGCCCTGACAATCGCGGCCAGGGTATTTTCGGACGCGACCCCGGATGCGCCGCGATGGGCAATCCGCAGAAACCGGCGCTGTTCCGGGGGGATTTCCCGTTCCAGGCGAGCTACCCACCAGGCCACGCGGTCGGGTATCCAGTTATGCAGGGCAGGCCAGGGAACCAGCATGTCAGCCGGGATGGGGAACTGCCGGGAAAATTCCCACGTCGGCTCAAAGGCAAAGCGGGAGAGATAGGTATGCACCAGCCGGTCGGTCTGAGGGGTTTTGACTTTGATGACCTGCTCGAACAGCGGTGTTACCCACACCCCGCCCATTCCGGCGTGGCGGGTGCAGGAAAGGCGGGTGCGCGGCTGTCGTTCGACCAGCCAGTCGCGCACCGGGGCAAAAGCGTGCTTGCCCGGCTCGGAAAAAAGGCGAATATGCTGACCCTCCAGCGGAAGCTGGCCGTTCACTTCCAGGCTGTGATACCCGCCGTGCCAGCTTGCCTCGGCCCGAACCACACGGCCAGCCCCATCCAGGTAGACCCACACGTGCTCCAGTTCGTACAAATGCTGGATGTCCCAATCCCACCAGATGGCATATTCGATGGCCACCGCGGCGGGCGGACTGCCGGCTGGGGC
>RFJV01000068.1 GCA_003694775.1 Chloroflexota bacterium
GCAGAATGACGCTCCGTGGCCCGGCATTATCCTGCTGGCCGTGCTGATTGGCCTCCGCTCCTGGGCCTTTCTGGGCACGGTTTCCTTTCTGCCCAAAATCTTCCAGACCATGGGCTGGGCCGCGTCGGGCTACGGCCTGATTACCGGAACCTACTGGTTTGCCTCGGCCTTTGCCGGTGTGTTTGTGGGCCACGCCGCAGACCGCTGGGGCCGGCGCAAAGTGGTCTTTATCACCCTTCTGCTTGGCGCCCTGCCCATCTTCCTCCTGCCGGTGACCAACAGCTGGCTGGCGTTTCCGCTCGCCATCCTGACCGGCGGCCTGATGGGCGGGTCGAACAGCATCTTTGTCATCATTGCCCAGGCCCTTCTGCCTGGACGGAAGGCCCTGGCCTCGGGCATTACGATGGGGTATATGTTCGGTGTGGGGGCGGTGGCGGTGTGGGGTATCGGTGCCCTGGCCGACGCGCTGGGGCTGGCGCTGGTCATTCAGGCCGGCGGCGTGCTGGGCATCCTGGCCGCTCTGCTGGCTCTGGGCCTGCCGCCGACACGCCAGAAAGAAGAATGAAGCAGGAGGCTTTCGTGACTCCCTCCCGGCAAGAGCTTGAAGCCGCCCTCCGGGTTCTTCAGGCCCACCAGCAAGTCCTGGGACCAGAAGTAGTGGACACCATCCGCCGGGCCCTGGCCGGGGCCGCTCCGGCAGACGCGGACCGCGGCCCCGCCGCTCCTCCTGCCGAGCGCAAGCAGGTTACGGTTCTCTTTGCCGACATCGCCGGGTTCACCGCCCTGAGCGAAACCCTGGACCCGGAGGATGTGCGGAGCCTGATAAACGCCTGCTTCGACCGGCTGGTCGAGGTGATTCACCGCTACGGTGGCTACATTGACAAGTTCATCGGCGATGAGGTGATGGCCCTGTTCGGCGCGCCGGTGGCCCTGGAAAATGCCGCGGAACGGGCCTTGCTGGCCGCGCTGGATATGAAAAAGGCCCTGGCCGAATTCAACGCCCACCACGCCGACCGCCTTCCCCGACCACTTTCGCTCCATTTTGGCCTCAACACCGGCCCGGTCATCGCCGGCAGTATCGGCGCCCGCTACCGGCAGGACTACAGCGTCCTCGGCGACGCGGTCAACCTGGCCGCCCGGCTGGAAGACCTGAGCGGCCCCAACGAGATACTGGTCGGCGAAAATACGTACCGGCTGACCGAGACACGGTTTGAGTTTGAAGCCCTGCCGCCTGTCACCGTAAAGGGCAAGTCCCGCCCGGTGCGGGTCTACCGGCTGGTGCGGGCCAGACCATCGCCGGGGACAGGCCGCGGCCTGCGCGGGGTCGTCTCTCCGCTGGTGGGCCGCGGCGAACAAATGGCCCGTCTGCACGACGCCCTGGCCGATTTGCTGGCCGGACAGGGGCAGGTGGTCGCGGTGACCGGCGAGGCCGGCATCGGCAAGTCCCGGCTGGTGCAGGAACTGCAAGCCCTGTGCCGCCGGGAATGGCCGGAGCTTCAGCTCCGCTGGGCCGCGGGGCGGGCCGTTTCCTACGGCGAAAATATCAGCTACCTGGTGACCCGCCATTTGCTGGTCGACCTGCTGGCGCCGGGCCGGGACGCCTCACCGGCAGATACCGCCGCGGTGCTGGAGAAAGAACTGCGCCGCCTGGCCCCGGACCGGGCCGCGGTCTGGTATCCGTTTCTGGCCCATCTGCTGGAACTGCCCCTGCCGGAAGAAACTACCCTGAAGCTGGCCCGGCTCGGCGGGGAGGCCCTGCACCGCCAGACCCTCCAGACCGTGTACGGCTACCTGGACCGGCTGGCCCAGGCAGACTCGCTGGTGCTGGTGGGGGAAGATTTGCACTGGGCCGACCCGTCCAGCCTGGAGCTTCTGGAAACCATCTTCCCCCTGACCGCCCGGCGGCCCATACTGCTGATACTGGTTTACCGCCTGCGCCGCGAAAGCCGAATCTGGGCCTTTCACCAGCGGTTGCCGGAGCTGACAGAGCGGCGGTTCCTGCACCTCGACCTGCCGCCCCTGTCCAGAGCCGATAGCGGGCAGTTGCTGGACAACCTGCTCAACCGGAGTCCGTTGCCGGACCGGGTGCGGCAGTTGATACTGGACAAAACCGAAGGCAACCCCTTCTTCATCGAAGAAGTTATCCGCTCCCTCATCGAGCGGCAGGTGCTGGTTCGCACCGATGGCGATATCTGGCGGCTGACCGCAACCAGCCTGGACGACATCCAGATTCCCGACACGCTCCAGGGGGTCATTATGGCCCGGATTGACCGCCTGCCGCCGGAGGAAAAGCGGGTCCTGCAGGTCGCCTCGGTGATGGGGCGGACATTTCAATATTCCGTGCTGGCACGGGTGCTGGCCGCGGAATTGGGTCTGGAGGATGAAAGCGGTGAATAAACTGGACGCTTACCTGGACGCCCTGGAAGCCATCGACCTCATCTCGCGCCAGCAGGACAGGCCGGAGCCGATGTACGCCTTTAACCACATCTTCACCCAGGAATCGGTTTACCAGAGCCTCCTGCGGTCGGAGCGGCGGCGACTGCACCAGCAGATTGGCGAGGCGATGGAGGCGCTCTATTTTGCGTCGCCGGACATCCCGGAGCGGAAACGGGAGGAGCTGGCCCCGGTGCTGGCCCGTCACTTCCAGCTCAGCGGCGACACCGCACGGGCGCTGAAATACCTCAAAATGGCCGGCGACCGGGCCAACCGGGAATACGCCAACCAGGAAGCCAGAGATTTTTACAGCCAGGCCCTCCAGCTCCTGCCGGAAAAGGAGTACCGCCAGCGATGGGAAATTCTGGCCGGACGGGAGCAGGTGCTGGACCGGCTGGGGGCGCGGGAAGACCAGGTGGCCGACCTGACCAATATGCAGTTGCTGGCCGAGATACTGCAGGACGAGGCCAGCCTGTCGGAAACACACAATCGCCGGGCCTCGTACTTCGACAAGGTCAGCGAGTACCAGGATGCCGCGTCCGCGGCAGAGGCCGGCTGGCAGTTGGCCCGCCGCTCCGGCGACCCGCGCCTGCAGGCCCGCAGTCTGAACCTGCTGGCCCTGTCGGCGTGGCGGCGGTTTGATTACGAGGCGGTAAAAAAATGGGCCAACCAGGCCCTGGACGCCCTGCGCGTGGCCGGCATTCCGGAAGAGCGGCTGGTCAGCCTTCTGCTGTTGGGGCGGGCCAGCTACCGGCTGGGGCAGTTTGATGCGGCCCTGGAGTACGTACAGGCGGCGCGCACCCTGGCCGCACAAACCGGCGACGTAGAGAACGAAATCAGCTCGGAGCTGATTCTGGGCTGGATTTTCCAGCGTTTGGGCGACCCGCAGACCGCGGCCCGGCACTACCAGAAGGTGCTGAACATGCGGCAGGAAATCGGCGACCGGCCCGGCGAAGCCATTGCCCTCAGCCATCTGGGCTGGCTGGCCTGCGACCAGGGCCGGTATGCAGACGGTCTGGCGCTGTGCCGGCAGGCGGCAGAGCTATCCCGTTCGGTGGGAGACCTGGAAAACGAAGCCTATGCTCTGACCGGCCTGGGCCTCAACGCCGAAGCCGGCGGCGATACCGGCACAGCAGAAGAAGCCTACCGGCAGGCTCTGGCTATTCAGGAAAAAATCGGCGCGGTACCGCTGGCAACATTCAATCGCGTCCGGTTGGCCTGGCTGTACGCCCGGCAGAATCAGCCGGCGTTGGCCCGGCAGTATCTGGAACCGGTCATCGACTGGATACGGGCGGGGCACGGCCAGCAGTTTTGGGACCCGTGGGCCATCTACCTGACGGCCTACCGCACCCTGCTGTCGCTGGGGGAAGATGGAAAGGCCCGGTCGGTGCTGGAAGAGGCGTACCGGCTCCTGCACCAGCGGGCCGAAAAAATCGGCGACGCGGAAATAAAACGCCGCTTCCTGACAGAAGCGGCGTCCAGCCGGGAGATTATTCAGGCCTGGCGGCAAACAGAACGGCCCGACACCCGGAAATCAGGCCCATAGTTTTACCACTTTCGCACCCTATTCCGAAACCGACGTGGGAGCCGGAGCCGGAGCAGTCTGCTCCACCGCCGCCTTCGCCGCGGCCTTTTTGAGCATGGCGGTCAAAATCGGCGGCGGCAGGAGGGTGGTGAAGATAACCACAACCACCACCACCGAAAATGCTTCCGGCGTCATCACCCCCAGCGAGCGGCCAATGGTGGCAAAAATCAGGCCCACCTCGCCACGAGGGACCATTCCCCAGCCGACCAGCATCTTGTTGACTTTGCCTCCGGCCACCCAGCCCGCGGCCAGCTTGCCGATAATGGCGACCGCAGTGATGCCAACCGCGACCAGCAGAATGGGAAGATTGAACAGGGTGGTAATATCTACCGCCATCCCGGTCAGCACAAAGAACAGGGGGACAAAGGCATAAGCCACCGGCTCGATTAATTCGGCCACGTGCTGGTGCTCATGTGCTTCCAGAGTGCTCTCCAAACTCTGCCGGACCTCGTCGGGCATATTCTTGAGGGTCTTTCGCAGGTGGTGGGTGATTTCCGGGCGGTAAAAACTGCGGAAGTGTACCGGGTCCAGAATCAGACCGGCGGTAAACGCCCCGACAATCGGGGCCAGGCCGATTTCTTCGGCCAGAAAAGCCAGAATCAGGGCGGTGCTGAAGGCCAGGGTGAACTTCATCCCGATACCGGCATTGATTTTGGAAAACAGTTCTCCCAGCCAGGGGGCCAAAAGCTGGCCCAGCACAATCGCTCCGCCCAGGAACAGCACGGCTTTGGCTAAAATCCAGGCCACCTGCAGTCCGCTGACCGAACCGATAGACACGATGGCCGATACCACAGCCAGGATAATCAGGCCCAGCACATCATCGATGACCGCCGCGCCCAGTACAATTTTGGCCTCATCGCTGTTCAAGGCCCCCAGGTCGCGGAACACACGGGCCGTAATCCCCACCGACGTGGCGGTCAGGGCCGCACCCAGAAACAGGTAGGCGTTGAACGACAGGCCGGGAAGCAGCCAGGGGCCAACCACCCAGGTCCCCAGGGCAAAGGGCAGAATAACCCCCACCACCGCCACCAGAAAGGAACTCAGCCCCACTTTCCGCATTTCAGCAATATTGGATTCCAGGCCCACCTGGAACAGCAGAATGACCACCCCCAGTTCGGCCAGGAACAGCATAATATCGTTGGTTTTAACCGGCTCGAACCAGTTAAAGCCAAGCAGGGCCAGATTGCCCAGCACTACCCCCAGCACCAGTTCTCCCAGTACTGCCGGTTGCCCAAAGCGTTCAATCAGGCTGACCGTCTTGGCGAGAATGAGCAGGATGGCTATCCACAGAAAGATAGTGCCCATACCCGGTCCCTCGCCCTCGGTTGCGCCACCAGAGGCCTGCGCCGCCGGAACCAAAATCAGGCTGGCCGCGGCAATAATTCCCCACAGATAAGGCCGTTTACTTTGCGTGAACATTTCGACTCCTTTCCTGGTTTACGAGATAACAAAAAAGGCCCAACCAGGGCCTGTTTAGTTCGCCGGTAGGCGGCGCGTCCCCAGCGCAGAAAACTGCGCCGCATCGCGCTGAATTATTAGGGTAAGACAGCCGCTAACAAGGCTGTATTATATGCCAAATCGTCCGGACTGCCTAATTTTCAGCCGCCTTCTTTTGACGGCATTTTGCGCAAAGTCCGAACACACTCATATGCTCCACATGACACTCAAAGCCGAATCTTTCCCGCAGTTCGGTGCGCAGAGGGTCTAACAGGGCGTCTTCAAACTCGGCGATATCACCGCATTCGGTGCAGACGGTGTGATGATGAAGACCATGTCCCTGCAAGGCATAAAAGGTCTGGCTCCGGCCCAGGTTGGTCTGGGTGACCAGCTTCAGGTCCTGGAGCAGTTCCAGCGTCCGGTAAACCGTTGCCAGACTGATGTAGGGATTATCCTTCTGAACTTCCTGGTAAATATCGTCTGCCGTGACATGGCCGCGCAGTCTTTCGATGGCATCAAAAATAATCACCCGCTGGGGCGTAATCCGGATGCCTCGCTCCCTCAGTTCATCAATCAAACTTCGTTGTTTTCCTGACATGTATTCTGTTGCCTCGTTTTGGTTTCTGGCAGGGGAGGACTGTCACCGGTACAGCCGCTTTGCGAATTATCTCAGTTGGGATTGTATCACTTTTGCGAATTCAGGTCAAAAAAAAAGAACAGCAAGGGGGCACTCTCGCCCTATCGCCAATCCACCAATTTCTGTCCGTCCGGGGCTGTGGTATAATCCTGCATGATGGCAGATTTATTTGACCACGCGCGAGCACAGCGAATAGAAAAAGAAGCCCCGCTGGCGGCGAGGATGCGTCCCCGCACCCTGGATGAGTTTATCGGGCAGGAGCACATCATCGGGCCGGGGCGTTTGCTTCGCCGGGCCATTCAGGCCGACCAGCTTTCTTCGCTGATTTTTTACGGGCCGCCGGGGGTCGGCAAAACCACGCTGGCCCGAATTATTGCCAACACCACCCACGCCCATTTCATTGCCCTGAATGCCGTACTGAGCGGGGTAAAGGACATCCGGGAAGCCATCGAGGTGGCCCAGGAACGCCGCGGAATGTACGGCCAGAAAACCATCCTCTTTATCGATGAAGTGCACCGCTTCAACAAGGCCCAGCAGGACGCCCTCCTGCCGCATGTCGAAAACGGAACGGTAATCCTCATCGGCGCCACCACCGAAAACCCCTATTTTGAAGTCAACAAGGCGCTGGTATCCCGCTCCCGGATTTTTCAGCTTCAGCGGCTCAACGAAGACCATCTGCGGGCCATCGTCTGGCAGGCCCTATCCGATGAGGAGCGGGGCTACGGCCGGCTGAAGGTCAACCTGGAGCCGGAGGCCCTGGACCACCTGGTCAACGTGGCCAACGGCGATGCTCGCGCCGTGCTGAATGCCCTGGAGCTGGCGGTGGAAACCACGCCCCCGGACGAGTACGGCGTCATCAATATCACCATCGACGTGGCCGAGGAGTCTATCCAGCGCCGGGCCGTGCTGTACGACAAGGACGGTGACGCCCATTTCGACACCATTTCTGCCTTCATCAAGTCCCTGCGCGGCTCCGACCCGGACGCGGCCCTCTACTGGCTGGCAAAAATGGTCTATGCCGGGGAAGACCCCCGCTTTATTTTCCGGCGGATGCTGATTTTTGCCGCCGAGGATGTCGGTCTGGCCGACCCGCAGGCCCTGCCGGTGGTGGCGGCCGCGGCCCAGGCTTTTGACTACGTGGGCCTGCCCGAAGGCCGTTTTCACCTGGCCGAGGCCTGCCTTTACCTGGCTACTGCCCCCAAAAGCAACTCCACTATGGCCTTTTTCGACGCCCTTTCTGCGGTGGAAAAAGAACGGGAAGCCGATGTACCCAACCACCTGCGCGACGCCAGCCGCGACGCCGAGGATTTTGGGCACGGTGCAGGCTACCTGTACCCCCACGCATACCGTGACCACTGGGTGGCCCAACAGTACCTGCCCCGGCAACTGCAAGGCCGGGTGTTTTACCAGCCCAGCGACCAGGGATACGAGGCCGCCATTCGCCAGCAGGTGGCCCGCCGACGGGAGGAACAATTGGCGGCTATGCTGGAAGCCGAAGCCGCTCCCGGTGAGCTGATGGCCCGTCCCCAGAAAGGGCCGCCAACCTACAACCGCTGGCTCCAGCGCACGCTCAGCAGCGCGGGTCAGCGGTTAGGGCAGGTACGGGACCGTATTTTTGCCCTGGCTCAGGTTCAGCGCCACCACCTGGTGCTGGACCTGAACGCCGGTACGGGCCTGCTTACCTGGGAAGCTGTTCGCCGGGCCAGTGCCGGCGGAGTGTGGGCCTGGACCGCCACCCCTGCCGAGGCCGAGGCCCTGCAGGAGCAGGCCGCCAACCTCGACCCGCTGGAGCGTCCGGTGGTTCTTTCCGGTAATCTGGCCGACCTGCCCCGGCTCATCCTGCAGGCCGCCCCGTCCGAAGGGCAGGCCTTGCGTTTCGATGTGGTCATTGGGCGCAACCTGCTGACCCGCCTGCCCGACCGTCCGGCCGCGGTGCGCGCCATCCGGCAGGTGCTCCATCCCGAAGGCCGGCTGGTGCTGGCAGAAATCGTACCCCGCCGTTCGCCTCGCCCGTCGGAACTGGTAGAGCTGGCCTCGCTGTCCCCCCGGCTGGTGGAACGGCTGAAGGAAACCGAAGCCGCGGTCTACACCAATCCCGATGACCCAATGGTCAACTGGGACGCGGCAGATTTGCCGGCCCTGCTGGAGCAGAACGGCTTTGCGCATGTCGAACTGGAGATAGAGGAGGAAGAATCGGAGCGGTACCTGCCGGCAGACCAGATTGCTCGCTGGTTCCGGCTGGACGCTGACCCCGACCGTCCGTCGCTGGCGCAGAGGCTGATGGAACACGGCGTGTCGGCGGAAGAGGTGGCGCAAATCCGGCAGGTGTTTGACCGCCAGCTGGCCAACCAGTCGGTGGGCTGGCGGACTACCACCGTCTATGTTTCGGCCCGGGCAGGGCAATAGCGCGCGTACAAGGGGACGATAGGGCTGTAGTGCCCCGCTTTTGCTACCCTGCTACTCTTGCCCGGCATAGGGATGCCGGGACTACCCTCCTTCCCCCTGCTCCCCAGCCTTTGCCCAGGTGCTACCCTGCTCCTTCCCGGCATAGGGATGCCGGAACTACCCTCCTGCTCCCCTGCTCCCTTGCCACCCTGCTCCCTTGCCACCCTGCTGCCCTGCACCCTTGCCACTTTGCTACCTTGCCCCCATCCCCCACACCAGATAAATATAAATCGGTGTCAGCACCGCCAGAATCAGGTTGAGCGGCAACCCCACCTTAAC
>RFJV01000069.1 GCA_003694775.1 Chloroflexota bacterium
GACGAAGCCATCACGGCTATCAATTTTCTGGACGAGGGCCGGAGCGGGCCGCCGGGCACAGAAATCCCGCCCCTCCTGCAAGAATGCATCCGCCAGCTTGAGGAGTACTTCGCCGGCCAGCGGCAGGAATTCAGCCTGCCGCTGGCTCCCCAGGGAACGGCCTTTCAACAGCAGGTCTGGCAGTACCTGCTGACCATCCCCTTTGGCAAAACAGTGTCCTACGGCGATGTCGCCCGCGGCATCGGCAGCGAAAAAGCCGTCCGGGCCGTTGGCGCGGCCAACGGACGCAACCCCATTCCGATTATCATTCCCTGCCACCGGGTGGTCGGTAGCAACGGCACTCTGACCGGCTACGGTGGTGGCCTGTGGCGCAAAAAATGGCTCCTGGAACACGAAATCAGGCAAACCACCCCCCAACAAATGACAATGTTTTAGCCGTGCCCACCTCTACAGCCAGCCAGTATGCCGAGAATGCCCGGCTGGCCGCCTACCGCCGGATGCGGCGGTTGGCCACCGGCCTGCTGGTCTTGATGACGGCCGTTTTTGTGGCCGCCCGGCTGTACGAGCCGGTCTACCCGGCACTGGGATTTGTGCGCGCCTTTGCCGAGGCGGCCCTGGTCGGCGGCCTGGCAGACTGGTTCGCGGTGACGGCCCTGTTCCGCCACCCGCTGGGGCTGAAAATCCCCCACACGGCCATCGTGCCCACCCGCAAGGATGAAATCGGCCGCTACCTGGGCGAGTTCATCCAGACCAACTTCCTGGTAGATGAGGTCATCTCGGAGCGGCTGGCAAACATCAACGTGGCCCGGACCCTGGCCGGCTGGCTCAGCCAACCCGAAAACAGCCGCCAGATAGCCGGTCACCTGGCCGTGGGGCTGGGAGCGATTGCCCAGGCCATGAATGATGCCGACATCCAGGCCCTGATTGAAGAAAACGTATCCACCCGCGTCCGGCGGGCACGTCTGGCCCCCCTGGCCGGGAGCATTCTGCACTGGTTCAGCGGCGGCGAGCGGCGGCAGAATCTGCTGGTCGCCAGTTTGCGGCTGGTCGAACACCTGGTGCAGGAAAACAAACAGCTCATCCGGGAGCAAATCAGCCACCAGACGCCCCGCTTTACCCCGCGAGCGGTCAACTACGCTATCTATCGCTGGCTGGTGCACGCCGTCACCGACACGCGCCGGCAGGTCGAAAAGGACCCCCAACACCCCTTGCACCAGAAGTTCGACGAGCTGGTCGACCAGTTGGTGGACACCCTCAAAAATTCCCCGGACATTGAAGCCCAGGAAGCCGCGCTCAAGGAAGAACTGCTGGCCCACCCCGCGGTGCGGGAATTCTCCGCCTCCCTGTGGGCCGACCTGAAAGCGGCGCTGGTCAACCAGGCCGCCGGCGAAGAATCGGAAATCCAGCACACTCTCCAGCGCGGCCTGTCCCATTTTGGACAGACACTTTTGTCAGATGACCTTCTGCTGGCTAAAATCAACCGGTGGATAGATGAAATTGTCCGCTACTTCCTCCACGCCTACGGTGACGAAGCCGCCCGCCTGATTGAAGACACCATTGCCCGCTGGGATGCCCAGGAGGCAAGCCGGAAAATCGAATCATACGTGGGCAAAGACCTGCAGTACATCCGTATCAACGGGACGCTGGTCGGCGGGATAGTGGGGTTGGTTATTTATACCGTCTCTTTGTGGCTTTAAGCCGCGGTTGAAAGGAAATCCTGATGAGCACGTCCTATGCTGAACTGGTCCAAGAACATTACGACAGCATCCTCAAGCTGTACCGCCAGTACGAAGACCAGCGACCGGTGATACTGTTTGACCTGCAGAAAGCGGAGCTGTTTGCCTACCCGTACGAAGGTCTGCTTTCGCAGTTGAAAATGCGGTCGAAAATTTCCCTGCACAAGCAGTACCAGCGGGCAGTGGAAAACAACTACATCGTTGTTTTTGTTAAAGACAGCGAGAACAACAATATTGTTTCCTTCTCCCTGGAAATTGAAGACGCCGCGGACGCGTAAACGTCTGCCCCCCACCGTATGAGCACTGCCGCCGTTCCCTACATCCTCCTGCTGGGCTTTCTGTTTGGCTCCACCCTGATTGCCTCGCGCTTCAGTGTGGGGCAGTTTCACCCCACTACCTACATCTGGCTGAGGATGGCCCTGGCGAGTTTGGGACACGCCGGCGTATATCTGCTGGGCCACCGCCAATGGCCGGCTGACCCGCAGTTATGGCGACGCGCCGCCCTGCTGGGCGTTCTGGGAACGGCCATTCCCATGACCAGCATTGTTACTTCCCTGCAGTACCAGTCTGCCGGGCTGACCAGCATTCTGCTGACCGCCGGACCGGCGGTCACGGTGGTGATGGCCCATTTCTTCCTGCCCGACGAGCCGCTATCGGGGCGAAAAAGTGCCGGCGTTATCCTGGCCCTGGGCGGCGGGGTTCTGCTGGCCCTGCGCGGGGAAAGCGGCCTGCCCGATGTCACGCGGGCCAGTCCGGTGGGGTATGGGCTGGTCTTGCTGGCTATCCTGACCAGCAGTGGGATGACCATCTACGCCCGCAAGTATATGCAAAGCTACAATGCCTTCGACGTAGCCAGCGTGCGCATGCTGGCCGCCACCCTGACCGTTGCTCCGCTTTCACTGGTCTGGGTGGGGTTCGACCTGAGCCGGGTCACCGGTGTGGGGTACTTTGCTCTGGGCTATGCCGCCCTGGTGGGGACATTTCTGGGAATGCTGGTGGCTTTTTACAACATCAAGCGGTTTGGGGCTACGGCCGCGGCTATGGCCCTGTACATCATCCCGGCGGTGGCCGGAATTGGGGGCGTTCTGGTACTGGGAGAGACAATTACCCTGTGGATGCTGGCCGGGCTGGCCTTGATTGCCGGCGGTATCTGGCTGATTAACCGGACAGGGTAGCAAGACGGCAAGGTAGCTATGACCACAAAA
>RFJV01000460.1 GCA_003694775.1 Chloroflexota bacterium
ACGGCTTCTACGTGCCCGGCGGCTTCGTGTCCAAACACGGCGGGCAGTGCCCCGCCCCATGCCCCGTCGATGTAGTGGATGTCGCTGTGGCAAATGGCACAGGCCGACAGCTTGACCAACACCTCGCCTGCTTGCGGCGGGTCGATTTCCACCGCTTCGACAACCAGCGGCGCACCAAATTCATAGCAGATTGCGGCTTTCATTGCCTTTGTTTACCTCGCTGTGATGGTAATGGGTGAGGAGACATCTGTGTCTGCCCATATCATATCAGATTCCAACCAGATGTCTATTGGGGAGATTAGAAATTGGAGATTGGAGATTGGGGATTGGAGACCAGAAATTGCCACAACCGGGGGATTCTTGTAAAATCAAATTCACTTCAGCCACTGCAACCTCCGCCTCCAGCAAAAATCTTTTACCACAACAGGGTTTACGATATGCCTCAAACCGTTCGTACCCAGGCTGTTGACCTGCTGGAAAAGCTGGTATCCATTCCTTCACCCTCCCGCTATGAAACCCGGGCCGCGGTTTACCTGGCCGGCTGGCTGAACGACCACGGCTTTGATGCCCGCGTGGACGAAGCCGGCAACGCGGTCGGGGTGCGGGGAGACGGCCAGCGGGAAATTCTTCTGCTCGGCCACATCGACACGTTTCCCGGCGACATCCCCGTCCGCCGGCAGGGCGACCTGCTCTACGGCCGGGGCGCGGTCGATGCCAAGGGGCCGCTGTGCGCCTTTGCCGCGGCCGCGGCGCAGGTGAAGCCGCCGGCAGGCTGGCGCGTCACCGTGGTCGGCGCGGTGGAGGAAGAGGCCGCCACCAGCAAGGGAGCGCGGCACATTCTGTCTCAGCGGCTGGACAGCCCGCCGGCCTACTGCATCATCGGCGAACCCAGCAACTGGGACCGGGTAACGCTGGGCTACAAGGGCCGCCTGCTGTTGGATATCGACCTGACCGCGGCCTTCAGCCATTCCGCCGGGGCGCAGAAGCTCCCCGCGGAGCAGGCCGTTGACCTGTGGCGGCAGGTCGAACAGTTCTGTGAAAGCTACAACCGGGAACGGCAGGCCGCCTCGGCCTTCAGCCGGCTGGAGCCATCTCTGCGCCATATTGCCAGCCGGGACGAAGGCGCGTACGGGCGGGTCGAAATGAGCCTGGGCTTCCGCCTGCCGCTGGGCCTGTCGCCGGACAGGCTGGAGGCCCACCTGCGCCGGCTGTTCGACCATCTGCCGCCGGACGTCACAGCCCGCCTGCACTTTTCCGGCGGCGAACTGGCCTACAAGAGCGATAAATCCAATCCCCTGGTGGGGGGATTCCTGCGTTCCATCCGGCAGGCCGGTGGTGTGCCCCGGTTCGTGGTCAAAACCGGGACCGCGGATATGAACGTGGTCGGCCCGCACTGGCCCGATACACCGATGGTGGCCTACGGCCCCGGCGACAGCAGTCTGGACCATACCCCCAACGAGCACATCAACCTGACCGAATACATGAAGGCCATTGAAGTTTTGCAGAACACCTTACGCCGGTTAATGGGGGGGCAAGCAGAGGAGGCAACCCAATGACAAACACCATTGCCATCCGCCGCGAAGACAAAAATGAGTGGGAACGCCGCGTCCCGCTGACCCCGGCCCACGTGGCCCGGCTGGTGCAGGAGCACGGCATCCGCTTTATTGTCCAGCCATCGCCCATCCGGGCCTTTGCCGATGAGGACTACGCGCAAGCCGGCGCGTTGTTACGCGAAGACATCTCCGAAGCCGATGTCGTTCTGGCAGTCAAGGAAATCCCCGTCCCCCTTCTGCAGAGCGGGAAAACGTATGTCTTCTTTTCCCATACCATCAAGGGCCAGCCTTACAATATGCCCATGCTCAAACGGCTGATGGACCTGCACTGCCAGCTCATCGACTACGAGCGGGTGGTCGATGAAAACAACCGCCGGCTCATCTTCTTTGGCGAGCATGCCGGTCTGGCCGGGATGATTGAAACCCTGCACGCCCTGGGCCAGCGTTTGCAGTGGGAAGGATACACTACCCCGCTAGCGGAGGTGCGCCACGCCTACGAGTACGGCGACCTGCCGACCGCGCAGACGGCCATCCGCGAAGTGGGCCGCAAAATTGTGGAGGAGGGTTTACCGGTGGAGCTGACGCCGCTGGTGGTCGGCATTGCCGGCTACGGCAACGTGTCTCGCGGCGCGCAGGCCATCCTGGACCTTCTGCCAGCTCGCGAAATTTCCCCCGCCGAACTGCTGACCCTGGAGCACGATGACGACCAGCACCGGAATATCCTCTACAAGGTGGTCTTCAAAGAGCAGGATACCGTTGCCCCGCGGGAGCCGGGCCATCCCTTTGACCTGCAGGAGTTCTTCCGCCATCCGGAGCGCTACCAGTCCCGCTTTGCCATGTACCTGCCTTCCCTGACCGTGCTGGTCAACTGCATTTACTGGGATACCCCCTACCCGCGGCTGGTCACCAAAGAAGACGCCCGCCTGCTGTTTCAGGCCGACACGCCCCCGCGCCTGCGGGTCATCGGCGACATTAGCTGTGACATCGAAGGTGCGATTGAGCCGACTATCAAGGCCACCAGCCCCGACAATCCGGTCTACGTGTGGGACCCGGCCACCGACTCCGCGGTGGATGGCGTTGCCGGGCTGGGGCCGGTGATTATGGCCGTGGACAACCTGCCGTGCGAACTGCCGGTAGAAGCTTCTACCAGCTTTGGCGACGCGCTGTCGCCGTTTGTGCCGGCCCTGGCGGCCTGCGACTTCAGCGTGGACTTTGACCTCTGCCAGCTACCGCCGGAACTGAAACGAGCCGTCATTGTGTACCACGGGGAACTGACCCCCAACTACCGGTATCTGGAAAAATTTGTAGCGAAGCAATGATGGGGGTTGGGAGACTGGAGATTGGAGATTGGAGATTGGAGATTGGAGACTGGAGATTAGAGACTGGAGATTAGAGATTGGGGATTAGAGATTGGGGATTAGAGATTGGGGATTAGAGATTGGGAGACTCTGAATCCCACATCTCTCCTTCTTCCGCCTTCCGCCTTCATCCTTCATCCTTCATCCTTTAATGAACGGAGGTTTCAACGATGAACCGGGTATTGATTTTGGGCGCGGGACTGGTCACCGGTCCGATTGTGCGCTATCTGCTGGACAAGGGGTATCACGTTACGGTTGCCAGCCGCACGCTGAGTAAAGCCCAAAAGCTGGTTGGCGACCACCCGAATGGCCGGGCGCTGGCCTACGACATTGCCGCGGATGCCGACGGCGCGGGCCTGAGCGGGCTTATCAGCCAGGCAGACCTGGCAGTCAGCCTCCTGCCCTACGTGTACCACGTGCAGGTTGCCAAAGAGTGCATTGCCCAGCGCAAGCCGATGGTCACCACCTCGTATGTCAGCCCGGCGATGCGCGAGCTGGACGGCCCGGCCCGCGAGGCCGGCATCATCATCCTGAACGAGGTTGGGGTAGACCCCGGCATCGACCACATGTCGGCGATGCGGGTCATCCACCGCGTGCAGAACGCCGGCGGGCATATCGACGGCTTTATGTCCTACTGCGGTGGTCTGCCGGCGCCGGAAGCCAACGATAACCCCTTTGGCTACAAATTTTCCTGGAGTCCCCGCGGGGTGCTCCTGGCGGCCCGTAATCCGGGCCATTACCTGAAGGACGGTAAGGAGGTCTTTGTTGACAGCAAGGACCTGTTCAAACATTACTGGCTGTTGCCGGTTGACGGCCTGGGCGAGTTTGAAGCCTATCCCAATCGGGACGCCATTCCTTACAAGGACCTCTACAGCATTAGC
The DNA here is from genome assembly GCA_003694775.1 of Chloroflexota bacterium. GTDB lineage: Bacteria > Chloroflexota > Anaerolineae > 4572-78 > J111 > J111. Next base: position 3,793 of record RFJV01000460.1, read on the forward strand.
GACGCGGCCACAATGTACCGCGGTACCCTGCGCAACAAGGGCTGGTGCGACACGCTGGACCGGATTGTCCAGCTTGGCTTTCTCAGCGAAGAGCCGCGGCCGGCAAGCGGCAGAACCTACGCCGAGTTCACCCGTGACCTCCTGCCCGCAGACGCGCCCGTCACCGGCGATGTCCGGGCCGACGTGGCCTCCTACCTGGGGCTGGCGCCGGATTCCCCGGTCATCCAGAACCTGGCCTGGCTGGGCCTGTTCGACAACCACCCCATCGAAGGACTGGGCGAGACGGTTTCGCCCCTGGACCTGATGACCCACGTGATGCTGGAGCGAATGCAGTACCGGGAAGGCGAACGGGATATGATTATCCTGGTGCATCACTTTGACGCCAGCTACCCGGACGGCAAAAAGGAACACCTCACCTCCACCCTGATTGCCTACGGCGAACCCGGCGGCGACTCGGCGATGGCCCGCACCGTGACCCTCCCGGCGGCCATCGCGGTTGACCTGATTCTGCGGGGCGAAATCGAGGCCGCGGGAGTGCAGATACCCATCACCCCGGACCTGTACAACCCGATTCTG
>RFJV01000461.1 GCA_003694775.1 Chloroflexota bacterium
CCGGCGGTAATCCATCCCCCTGTCAGGAACAGGCCGTCAATTCAGGCCGAATAATTTTTGCCGTGGGACGATATGAATGTCGTCGTACTTAGCAGTATCACTCGTGGCGGTAGTTATTCGTGTATTCGTGTTCTCATTCGAGGACGGCTGAGATACGCTGATTCTACGATTTTTTCAATATCAGCGCCCAACTGCTGGCCGGTTCGGAGTCCAGGTACTGCTTCCAGCCGCCGGGTGGTTCGGTCAGCGCGGGATTGCGTTTCCAGGAGCGCAGAAAATCGGCCAGGGGAACATCGTTCATCCCCAGGGTAGAGCCGGCCAGCCGCACCCGTCCGGTTCTGAGGTTGATGTTCTCCACCAGCAGGAAATGTCCAATCGTCCCCTCGGTGTAGCCGGTCATCCGGTAGCGCCCGCCGATATTTTCCAGGTAGACCAGCACCAGCACCACGCCGCCGCGGCGGAGATGGTTCATCAGGTCGCGGGTGCGGTACCGGTCGCTGTACTCGATGCGCAGAGGCGTGCCCAGGTCCTGGTTGACCTGCAGGGCCGTACTGACCAGCCCCCATTGGGAAATGCCGTGCGCGGCAAAGCCGTTTTCCACGGCCCGGTTGCGCAGGTGGGTATAGCTGATGTTGACCCCCAAGCCGCGCATCCCGGCATAAAGCGATACCGGACCGCAGGCGTTGTTGGTTCCCGGCGGGAAGAACGGCTCCGGGTATTCCATCTGGTTGACCACGGGGACATCGACCCACCGGGTTGCCCCAAAATAGAGCTTGGGCAGGGTAATGACCGCCGGGGTGGGGGTGGGTGTTGGGGTAAAGCCGACCGGAAAACCGGCCTCGCCCAGCACCGGGGTGGCAGTGGGGGTGGGCGGCAGGTTGGGGATGGGTGTCGCCGTTGGCGGGCCTTGCCAGGGAGTAACGGTTGGCGCCACCAGAAAGGCCTGCATCTGCGGTCTGGGGCTGTTTTCCGCCTGCGAGTCGGTGACAAAAAACAGGTAGTACAGGCCCAGACCAATCAGGGCATCGATAACGATGATGGAAATCAGCAGGAATTTCCAGGTACGGGCGTTCAAGGCGTATTCATCCTCCGCCTTCACTTTACCATAATGTGGCGGGAACGTCAATCGGTCTCTCATCTGGTGGGGCTGTCCAAAAATTTTTGGACAGCCCCCTATCTGGCCGTCTTCAATTTGTGCAACCGGGCAAAATCCGTATATTTTCTCAGAATGAAAATTTATGGGGAAGGGGAACCCAACTTCAATGGAAAGTCAAGCAGTATCTACCACTACGGCTTTGTTTCACGTCAAGGTGATTCTGGCGGGGGATGGAACGGTCGGAAAAACCAGCCTCTTGCGGCGGTACGTCTTCGATGAGTTTGTCAGTGAACACAAAATGACCATCGGTATGGATACCCACACCAAGCTGACCCACGTGCCGGGGTTGGGCGCGGTCAAAATCCACACCTGGGATTTGGCCGGCCAGCCGCAGTGGTCATCGGTGCGGGAGTCGTTCTATCTGGGGTCGCACGCTATGGCCCTGGTGTTCGACGTGAACAACCCGGACACCATCCGCCACCTGCCCGACTGGGTCAGCGAGTGCCGCAGTAAAGCACCCGGTATCCCGGTGCTGGTGGTCGCCAATAAAATTGACCTGCCCCGCCGGGTCCCCACCGACAGAATCGCGCGCTGGGCCAGAGAAAACGGCTTTGATTACATCGAGACCAGCCCCAAAACCGGCCTCAACGTGAATGCCATGTTTGAAAAGCTGGGGGAGCTGGGAATCAACTTTACGCTTAAACGATTCTAGGCTGGAGGCAGGTCGCCTTTATGCTTCGCCAAGCAGTTGTGCCAGCAGGGCCGCGTCCATATTGCCCCCGGAGATGATGACCCCCACCTTTGCTCCCGGCGGGCCAACCTTTTTCTGCAGAACTGCCGCCGGGGCGACCGCGCCGGTTGGCTCGGCCAGGATTTTCAGGCGGAACAGCAGAAATTTCAGGGCCTCTATCACCTGGGCATCGCTGACCAGCAGAATTTCCTGCACGTAGCGGCGGATAACCGGAAAGGTCAGCCGGCCTGGCTGTTGGGTGCGCATCCCGTCGGCGATGGTGTCCGGCGGGGGAATGTGCACCCGTTCATTCTGCCGGAATGAAAGCCACCAATCGTTGGCGGTTTCGGTTTCCACCCCGTAAATGGTAATGTCTGGCCGGATGGCTTTGGCCGCGGTGGCACAGCCGCTGAGCAGTCCGCCCCCGCCAATCGGCCCGACGAGTACGTCCAGGTCGGGCACGTCTTCCAGCAGTTCCAGGGCGGCCGTCCCCTGCCCGGCCATCACGTGGGGATGGTCAAACGGATGGACAAAGGTCATTCCCCGGTCTCTGGCTATCTGGTCCGACACTTCGGCCCGTTCCTGGGTCTGGCGGTCGTAGAGAACCACTTCTGCCCCGTAGCCGCGGGTAGCGGCCAGTTTGCTGGCCGGCGCGTCGGAGGGCATCACAATGACCGCCCGGATGCCCAGCAGTTTGGCCGCCAGGGCAATGCCCTGGGCGTGGTTGCCGGAGGAATGGGTCACCACCCCGCGGGCCTTTTCCGCCTCGCTGAGCCGCGACAGCGCGTTGTACGCCCCCCGAAACTTGAACGCCCCAATCCGCTGAAAATTCTCGCATTTGAAAAACACCTGGTAGCCGGTCAGTTCGTTGACCGTGCGCGAGGTCATCACCGGGGTGCGGTTTGCCACACCCCGCAGACGGGCCGCGGCAGAAAGAACATCGTCAAAGGAAATAGCTAAATCCATCGTGGATTCCCGTTTTCGTCTTCGGTGTAGGTATAGGCCGGGACCACCGGCTCCCCTGCCGGCATCTTGGCCGTATCCAGGTTGTCGGCGATGGGAACCTTGTAGAACAGCATCGTGCGCCCGTAGGCTTCAAATTCGTGGGCCAGGTAAAAGCCTTTGAGCTTGTGGCTGACCAGCCAACGAACGGCCCGGTTGCGCTTGTCGACCATAAAGTTGGCCGATTTCATCCCATGCAGGTGTGCCCAGCCGAACATATAGTTGACCAGCTCCGGCGCAATGCCGTGGCGCATATATTCCCGCTTGACTCCCAGGAAAATGACATCGCATTCCCCATCGGGACTGCGGGTCAGGTCGGCGTAGCGCCAGCTCTGACCGATGTATTTGAGCAAGCGCGGGGCTTTGAAAATTGCCGCGGCTACCGGCAGGCTGACCCGCCACAGCCGGCGGCGTTTGAACTCGCCGAAGAAATGGGCGCTGGAGGCCGCCATCGCCGCCTGCGCCACCAACTGGCCGTTGTGGAATACACCGAATCCTTCGGCCCATCGGGAGTACAGGGTGGCCCGGTAAAGCTCCAGCAGAAATGGCCGGCCCAGCAGGGTCAGCATCGTGCCCGGCTGGCCTTCAATGTGGATGTCTACGGCATCGGGTACAAATTCCGGTGGCAGGTATCGATATTCCAGATTCATTTGGTTCATTGGCTTATTGAAAATTGAATCATTGTAAAAGTATACTCCCGCGGAAAAGCAATGTAAAATTTGGGGCGTGGAGCACGGCTAGCGGCCCAGGTCTTCCACCTGGACGTTGTCGATGACCGTTTTGCCGCCCTGCTCCGCGGTGGGGTGGTAGCCCCGGATAAAGATGGTCATACTTTTCCCCGTCGCGGTGACGGTTTCCTCGGTTTGCACCCAGGTGTCCTCTGCGGCGTTGTCCCACGGAAACCACTGGACGGTGTCTGCCTGCCAGTCGGTGCCGCCGGTCAGGTCCACACCCAGGAACATCTGCACCGGGGCCAGACTGCGGTCGTGCTTGGCGTAGGCCGTAATACGGTAGCGGTGGCCCGGCTTCACCTCGATGGTGCGCAGGATGCCGGAGTTGGCGGCAATGAAGTCGAAGGTGATTTCCTGCGACTTGGCCCCGGAAAAGACGTTCGGGGCGTAGAGATTCTCGTTGAAGCAGGACGAGCCAAACTGGCCCTGCTCCACAAAGGCCGTCCAGCCGGAGGCGACCGCCGCGCCGGGACACGGTTCGCCATAGGGATTGCCCCAGGGCACAAAATCGGTTTCAAAATCCCAGTCCTTGCCTTTGCGCGGCGGGTCGGGGGTAACCGGCGGCAGAGGGGTGGCCGTGGCCGTTGCAGTCAGGACCGGCGTAGCCGTGACCGTCGGGGTGAGCGTCGCCGTGGGGTCTTCTGACGTGCTGAGGGCCGCCGCAGTCGGCTGTCTGCCCGCGCCGGCAGGAGCGGGTGTCGGCGTGGGCGCGTCGACCAGCGGCAGAATGACCATCGCCGATTCCTGGGCCTGCTCTGCCTGGCGGGCCTGCTCGGTGGGGTCCGGCGTAGGCGTCGCCGTTTCGATGATGAAGCTGGCCGGACGCTCCGCCGGAATAGCCGTTGTCCGCAGACCGCTCCGCCCACAGCCGGCCAGAACCAGGGCCAGCGCGGCCAGGCTGGCTCCCACGGCTAAAACTCTTCTGCGCCAGAACAATACCTTCTGCATCCTTTTCATTCCCTGTGCTCTCCATCGTCGAATTTGAGACGGGTGCGTCCAGAATTTTAGAAATTCTGGACAAACCTGGGGGGATTCGCCCAGCAGAGCTGGATGCTTCGCGAGGGGGAATCCCCCCGCACCCCCCTGTCTGTCCAAAATTTTTGGACAG
>RFJV01000462.1 GCA_003694775.1 Chloroflexota bacterium
GGGATGGCTGTCCCAGGAGCCGCTGGGATAGGCCGAGTAGCTGCTGTTCACCGTCTGGAGGTGCTGGACCGCACCGTTCCACCAGCGATGATGGTTTCCAATCGACCACCTGGGGTGAAACAGCTTGGCATTTGTCCCCTCCCCCGCTATAATTTTTACAGTCAATGGAGATTGGAGATTAGAGATTAGAGATTGGAAGATTCATCCTTCCGCCTTCATCCTTCCTCCTTCCTCCCTCCAAAAAGGAGCGTTTTATGCCTAATCGCCTGGCCAACGAAAGCAGTCCCTACCTGCTTCAGCACGCCGACAATCCGGTGGACTGGTATCCCTGGGGAGAAGAGGCCCTGACCCGCGCCAAAACCGAAGACAAGCCCATCTTCCTGAGCATCGGCTACGCGGCCTGCCACTGGTGCCACGTGATGGCCCACGAAAGTTTTGAGGACCCGGAAACGGCCCGGCTGATGAACGAACTGTTTATCAACATCAAGGTAGACCGGGAAGAACGTCCCGACCTGGACACCATCTACATGGATGCAGTGGTGGCGATGACCGGTCACGGCGGCTGGCCAATGAGCGTTTTTCTGACCCCCGACGGGGTGCCGTTTTACGGCGGCACCTACTTTCCGCCCACACCGCGCCACGGTCTGCCGGCCTTCCGGCAGGTGCTGGAAAGCGTAGCCCGCGCCTACCACACCCAAAAAGAGACCATCGCCCGCAACGGTCAGGCCCTGCTCAGCCGTCTGCAGGCCGCCATCCTGCTTCAGTCCACCGACCCGCTCGACCCGGCTGTGCCAGACCGGGCGGCCAGTGCCCTGGCCGGCAGTTTCGACCGTCTGCACGGCGGTCTGCGCGGCGCGCCCAAGTTCCCCCAGCCGATGACCTGGGAGTTTCTGCTCCACCACTACCACCGCACCCGGCAGGTCGACCGGCTGGAAATGGTGGAGCTGACCCTCCAGCAGATGGCCTACGGCGGGATGTACGACCAGCTTGGCGGCGGATTCCACCGTTATTCGGTCGACAGTGTCTGGCTGGTGCCCCATTTTGAAAAGATGCTGTACGACAACGCCCTGCTGGCGCGGCTGTACCTGCACACCTACCAGATGACAGGCAATCCACTGTACCGGCGGATTGTGGAAGAGACCCTGGACTACGTTCTACGCGAAATGACCCATCCGGCGGGCGGCTTTTTTGCCACCCAGGATGCCGACAGCGAGGGGGAAGAAGGTAAATTCTTCCTGTGGACGCCGGAGGAAATCCAGGCCGTGCTGGGCCGGGAAGAGGGAGAACTGTTCTGCCGGGTCTATGGGGTAACGCCGGGCGGCAACTTTGAGGGACGAACCATTCTCAATCTGTCTGCGCCGGATGTGCAGGCCCTGCCGGGCGGCATGGACCGGGAGAATCTGGTTGACACGCTGGCGGCAAGCCGGAAAAAGCTGTTCGCGGCCCGCGAACAGAGGGTAAAGCCCGCCCGCGACGAAAAAATCATCACCGCCTGGAACGGCCTGATGCTGGCCGCGCTGGCCGAGGCCGGACGGGTCCTGCATCGGGATGACTACACGCAAGCGGCGGTGCGCAACGCGCAGTTTGTGCTGGATACGATGATGTCGGACGGGCGGCTGTACCGCACCTGGCGGGATGGTCATGGCCCGGCCCGGTTCAACGGCTACCTGGAAGATTACGCCTTCTACGCCGACGGCCTGCTGGCCCTGTACCAGACCACGTTCAACCCTCGCTGGTTCCACCAGGCCCAGGCCCTGATGGAAACCGTCCTGGCCCGCTTTACCGATGCTGAAAACGGCGGCTTTTTCGACGTGCCCGACGACCACGAGCGTCTGGCGACCCGGCCCAAAAGTTTGCAGGACAATGCCACGCCGTGCGGCAACAGTATGGCCGTGCGGGTTCTCCTCCATCTGGCCGCCTTGACCGGTGAGGAGCGGTTTTACCAGCCGGCTGTGCAGTCGCTGGCCGCGATACAGCACGCCCTGGCCCAGTACCCGGCCGCGTTTGGGCACTGGCTGTCTGGCCTGGAATTTGCCCTGTCCGACCCGCAGGAAGTGGCCGTCATCGGACCGCCGCAACGGGCAGACACGCGGGCACTGGTAGAGGTGGTTGTCCAGGCGTACCGGCCCAACCTGGTGCTGGCGGTGTCTGCAGAAGAAGAGGCCGGCCAGCACCCTCCGCTGGCGCACCACCGCCAGATGGTCGAGGGGCAGGCCGCGGCGTACGTTTGCCGGCGGTTCGTCTGCCAGCAACCGGTGACAGTCCCTGAGGAATTAGCCGCCAGGCTAGACTGACCAGCAAAAAAAGAGGGCCGCCAGATTGGCGGCCCTCTTTTTTTAACGATGCTCTATGAGGCTTACAGGTTGTTGACGATGTTGCTGAATACGTTCCCGACCACCGGGCCGAGCAGAAGCAGGATGGCAATCACCACAATGGCGACCAGAACGAGAATCAGCGCGTACTCTACCAGACCTTGACCTTCTTCACGCGGTAAAAATAACATGATTTAAGACCTCCTCTTTTGAAGAATAATAAAGAATAAA
>RFJV01000463.1 GCA_003694775.1 Chloroflexota bacterium
CGACTCGATGTTTTCGGCGTTGACATCGGCCACAATGCCCTGCACCTCAATGTCCGAGTTGATGGCCCGCAGTTTGCGTTCTGCGGCCACGGCTTTGGGCAGGTTCTGGGCCACGTCCTGCTCGTCGAAGAGCAGTTGGCGCTGGAGGTTGTTCAGCTCCACAAAGTCGCGGTCCACAATGGTCAGGTGGCCGACGCCGGCGCGGGCCAGGTGGTTGGCAATATTGGTACCGTCTGCGCCACAGCCGATAACCACTACGCGGGCCGCGGCCAGCTTTTCCTGTCCGGCCTCGCCAATGCCGGCAAAAAGGGTCTGCCGGGTGTAGCGGGAAAAATCAGGCTTTGTCGTGCTCATCTACAATCTCCAGGGGTATCCAGATAAAGCGCCGCGGGGCGTCCGCGGCCAGCTTCCATACATTGGTATTCAGGGGTGCGCCTTCGTGCACGGAGGTAATCAGGTAGAAAACTTCCTCCCAGGCACTTTCCATATCGGTTTGGGAGGGGATAGGCGGCCAGTCCGGGTGGGAGTGGTAAATTCCGATGATGTCCAGCCCGGCCTCGTCGGCGGCTTGCTGGGCCTGGGCGAACTCCTCGCCGCTGATGACAAAGCGGTCGGTGCGGTCGGTGTTCTGGTTGACCGCCCGCCGGACCTGCCGGACCAGGCCGCCGTGGTCAAAACTGCCCAGCAAAAAGCCACAGCATTCGTAAGGGTAGGTTTCTTTGGCGTGGGCGTAAATCTGTTTGAGCTGTGCGTCGGTAATTTTCATCGGCGGGTACGTTTGGGTTTGGGTGTATTTCGGGATGGCAGGCCCCGGTAGCTGGGGGCCAGAATTTCAAACGGGGTGCACCGGCCCACGTCGAGCAGGAGCGACTTGAGCCGCGGCTTCAAGTCGACATCCTTGGCCATGGTGATAACGGTGGGCAGGCGGGCATTGTAGCGATAGTTGAAAAGCTGGTACAGCTTTTCTTCGGCCCAGGGGGTGGCGCTTTCTGTGCCCAGGTCGTCCAGAATCAGCAGGGGCGACTTGCGGATTTCGTCGAAACGCTTGTCGTAGGGGGTGGGGCTGTTGGGATTGAAGGAGGCGCGCAGATGGTCGAGCAGGTCCGGGACCACTACAAAGAGGGCCGTCTCTCCCCGGCGGGTGACCTCGTTGGCGATGGCCGCGGCCAGGTGGGTTTTGCCGCAACCGTACGTCCCAAAGAAGGCCAGCCAGTCCTGGGGGTCCTCGGCAAACTTTTTGGCCGTGTGGAAGGCCCGCTTCAGGTTTTCGGCCTTTTCCCGGTCCAGTTCGTGGGTGCGCAGGTCGAAGGTATCAAAGGTCTGGTCGGAGTGGAGGGCCAGGCTGGACAGGTCCGACGAACCGTGGTTGATGCCAGTCTGGCGGAAGTCGGGGGCCTGAATTTTGATGATGCGCGACAGCTCCGGGTCTACCAGCCGGGAACGGATGCGGGGGTCGATTTCTTCCAGAGAGTGGTTGGTGGTGACCACGGTGGGCAGTTGGGCGTTGTACCGGTAGTTGAAAATCTGGAACAGCTTTTCCTGCGCCCAGGGTGTGGAGCTGTGCGCGCCCAGGTCGTCCAGAATCAGGAGCGAGGCGGAGCGGATTTCGTCGAAGCGCTGGTCGTAGCCTACCTCGCTGTAGGGGCTGAAGGTAGAGCGCAGGTGGTCGAGCAAATCCGGGACCACCACAAAAATGGCCGGCTTGCCCTGGTTGACCACCTCGTTGGCGATGGCCGCGGCCAGGTGGGTTTTGCCGCAACCGTACCCGCCCAGCAGGACCAGCCAGCCGCGCGGATGGGCGGCAAACTCGCGGGCGGCTTCAAATGCCTGGCGGAGATTTTCGGCTTTGTGGGGCGGCAGGCCGTACCCTTCCGGCACAAAGCGGTCGAAGGTAAAGCGGGTCATTGTATCCAGGTTGCTGATGGCCCGCAGTCGCTTGAGCCGGAGCTTTTCCTGCTCCTCCAGCCGGCACCGGCAGGGGACAATCTTGCCGAAGTCCGGGTGACCAACCGGCACATCGACCCGCAGAAAGCCGGCCCCTCCGCAAACAGGGCACAGCCATTCCTGCGGTTCGGGATTGGCCGGCCGGTCGTCGTCTGCCGGGGTGTTTTTGCTCCCCTTTGACGAGCCGGTGATGGGTTGGTTCAGGATATCGTTAATGTGAGCCATAACTGGGGTAAACAGATAAATCTACGAATTTACGAATTTACGAATGGACGGCACGATAGATTTTCAATTCAGGTGGCTTTTACACCAACCGTGGGAGCTTCTTCTCCTACATCGTGACCAATTTCATAGAGAAATTCAGGAGCAAAATCGGCCCCATTCGGCCATTCTATAGTGTTTGTTTCCGGGTTGACCTGCACTTGTCTGAAGAAATTGGGGTCTTTTAGCGGTTCGAAAATTTCGCCGTACAGTTCATCTTTCAAATCCACATCTTTGATGACGCCATTATCAAAAGTCAGCCTGAGCTGATATTCTTTTAGATATGCTACCCTGGTAACATGCAGAAACATATCCGCTCCTTACGGTAAGGGGTCAATTTTCAGTAATGGCCGTCGCTCTCTGGCGCGTTCCCAGTTTGCCATTAATTCTGCCTGGTGAATATCATACCATTCAAATAATAATCGCAGTGCTCGTTTTGACATTTTACCCGTCACTATCCCGGTTTCGATATCAACCGTCACCTCTTGGTCCTGATAGCGGGCGTGGAAATGAGGAGGCAAATGGTCGTTGAAGTTCATAAAGATGACAATTCCGTAGAAACGTGATATTTCCGGCATCGGCTTGCTACCGCTGAATCAATTGACTTTCCTCATCGGTGTACCAGCTTTTGCCCGCTTCATCCGGCTTTTTAATGTCTCCCCGGCCGGCGGTTGCCATCCGCTCCAGGATGGCCCGGATGTAGCTCCACTTGCGCACGTTGTTTTCTACCGCGATTTTGAAGGCATCCTCAATCCATTCGGGCGGGTAGGTGGCTTCAGCGTCCTTCAGTTCATCGGCGATGATGGGTGAAATCAGGCCGATGTTGTCCTCGTACAGTTCAAAGATGTTGGGCCGGGGGGCAGTAGGGGCAGGTTCTGCGCCGCCCACGGCCACAACCCCCATTTCGCCGGCGGAAAAGCGGCTGTAAGCCTGCCGGCCCCGTTCGCTGTTGAGAAAGTAGAGGTCGTGCGGGCCGTCTTCGGTTTCCAGGCGCAGATGAAGCAGAACCCCGCGGGCCGCGGCCTGAGCCAACCCCTGCCGGAGCACCGATTCTACATCGTCATCAATTACCGCCAGGCTCTGCACCAGCGTCTCATCGGCCAGAAGTTCGTTAAAGCTGATGGCCTGCCGGGTCTGGCGGTAGTGCACCCAGATAAAATGCAGGATGACTTTCAGCTCGGCCAGGCTGTCGATATGGGGCAGAACTCTGGCAAAAAACAGGTCCGGGACCGCGGTAAAGCGTAATTCGCCTGCCGGAAAACCGGAAAATTTCTCCATCGCTTAATATTCCAGGTGATGGACATTGGCTTCCAGGTCCACAAACTGGGCCAGGTTTTTCTTGAAGTAAACCTGCAGTTTACCGGTTGGACCGGAACGGTGCTTGGCAACAATAATTTCGGCAATATTGGGGTGTTCGGTGTCCGGATTATACACCTCATCCCGATAAATGAACAGAACCACGTCCGCATCCTGCTCAATGCTACCCGACTCCCGCAAATCGCTCAGCATCGGGCGCTTATCGTGCCGCGATTCGACCTGCCGGGAAAGCTGGCTCAGGGCCAGAACCGGCACGTTCAGCTCGCGGGCCAGGCTCTTGATGGAGCGGGAGATGAAGCTGATTTCCTGCTGGCGGTTTTCACTGCGGGTGTCGCCGCTCATTAGCTGGAGATAGTCTACAATAACCAGGTCCAGCCCGTGCTCGGCGTGGAGCCGGCGGGCTTTGGTGCGCAGGTCAAAGGCGGTGATGGCCGGCGTGTCGTCGATAAAAATCTGGGTGTTTGCCAGCAGACTGGTGGCCTGCATAAAGGTCGGCCATTCATCTTCCCGGATGTCGCCCAGCCGGATGCGCTGGCTGTCGATGCCGGTTTCTGCTGAGACCAGCCGCTGGACAAGCTGTTCGTCGCTCATTTCCAGGCTGAAAATGGCGATGCGCTTTTGATGCCGGCGGGCCGCCTGCAGGGCAATGCTCAAGGCCAGACTGGTTTTGCCCATACCGGGCCGGCCGGCCATCACAATCATATCCGACCTCTGCAGGCCGCCCAGAATCTTGTCCAGGTCAATCAGGCCGGTGGGCACGCCGATAAGCTCGCCCCGGTGCTCGTGCAGGTATTCAATCCGGTCGTAGAATTTATCAATGACCTGCCGGATGGGGCGCAAATCCTGGTCGACCCGCCGCGCGGCCACGTTGAAAATGATTTCCTCGGCCCGGTCTACCACGGCCTCCACATCGTCGGTGTCCTGGTAGGCCAGCCGGGCGATGTCGCCGGCGGCCCGGATGAGGCGGCGCAGAACCGCGGTCCGCTCCACAATGCGGGCGTAGTATTCCACGTGGATGGAGGTCGGCGTGGCGTTTATCAGGCCGGTCAGATAGGCCGGCCCGCCGATTTCGTCGAGCTGGCCGCGGCGCTCCAGCTCATCGGTCAGGGTGACCAGGTCTGCCGGTTCGCGGCGTTCGTGCAGGTCGCGAATGGCCGCGTAAATCCAGCCGTTCCGCTCCACAAAGAAATCGTCCGGGGTGAGAAAGGTGGCAATGCGGATGATGGCATCCGGGTCAATCAGCAAGGAGCCGAGAACAGCCTCCTCGGCCTCGCGGTTGTGGGGCTGGAGTTTATCTGGAACCGTGCCGGGTAAGGTTTCTGTGGTTGCCATAGGGTTCAGCCGGTGGTCAATGACAAGGGCGAGGCAATCATTACGGTGTTGTTGCGCCTGCGGCACAGGTCAACTTGCCTCGCCCTCCAGTTTCGGGCTTCAAGATTGGAATGGAATGGGTTGTTCGATTAGCTCTCGCCCAAATCGTCCAGGTCCAGTTCGTCGATAAAATCGCGGAAAACGGCCAGCTTTTCTTCCTCTTCCTCGCTGACCGGTTCCACCTCGTCCGCCGCGGGTTCTTCTTCCAGGCTCTGTTCGGGGACAATGGAGGCCGCGTCCATCACTTCTTCGGCTACAAACAGGGGGGCGTTGACCCGTACCGCCAGGGCAATGGCGTCGCTGGGGCGGGCATCAATTTCCAGGCTCTTGCCGTTAACATCCATCACGATTCTGGCGTAGAAGGTATCATTCTTCAGCTCGCTGACCAGCACGTGAGATACCTTCCCGCCCATATGGTCAATCACGCTTTTGAGCAAATCGTGCGTAAGCGGACGCGCCACCTGAACGCCCTGCAGTTGGATGGTGATGGCATCGGCCTCAAACGGCCCAATCCAGATGGGCAGGTAGCGGTTGGCGTCTACCTCTTTCAGCACCACCACCCGATGCTGAGACATCAAGCTGACGCGTATGCTGTCGATGGTTACTTCAATCACGCCCGTCCTCCTATACACTGATAGCCGAGCATAAGGGTTTGATGGTTGAATTATACCACACCGACCGCGGCGATACAAGTGTACCGCACGGCCAAAAGGTAAACTCCAATCTTTCCACCGCCGGGTGTATTTCATTTTTGGGGCGAATTTTGACTGACGGTAGGGCCGGCATCCCTATGCCTGGCCCATTTTCTGGGGCATAGGGATGCCCCAGCTACCATGATGCTGTAGGCGGATATCCTGTTTGCCCCCAAATTGAAACGCCCCCCACCGGCCTGTTTGCTGGCCTCCCGACGGGGTAATGGTATAATAGTTGGAGAGTTGGTTAGTTTGGGAGTTGATGAGTTTGTGAGCATGAACCGGCAAACAATCTGGTTTTTACCGATAATCCTGTTGGTGCTGGCCGGCTGTTCAGCCGCGGAGGCCGTACCGCCTGCCGAAGCCCAGACCCGCCTGTCCAAAGCCTGGGCCGCGCCGCGCCGCGCCATCTGGCAGATTGACTGGCCGGCCGCGCCGGTCGGTGGGCCGGTGACGGCGATGGTCTGGCAGTACGGCCCCCATCTGCGGGTCGAAATGCTGGAAGCCCCGGCCCCGGCCCTGGTCGGGCAGACGCTCATCGTCAACCGCGGCACCACCTGGCAGTTCAACCGGTTCGACACGCCGCCGGCGCCTGTGTCCGGTTTGCCGTCCTTGCCGCCCGTAACCGACGCCTTTGCCGTGGTAGACCGGCTGGTCTCGGCCCGGCCCGTCTCGGCCACCCGGCAGACTGCGGCCACGCTCCAGTACAACCCGGCGGAAAAAATAGAGACCCGCTACCCCAACGGCGACCGCCTGACCTTCTGGCTCGACCCGCAGACCGGTCTGCCGGTGCATCTCATCGTCTACGCCGGCGACCGGCGGCTGGAGCTGAAAGCTGTCCAGACCGCGCCCCTGGATTCCCTGCCCCTTGACCTCTTTTCCCCACCCTGACCGTTACTTTGCTTCCCCTCCGCGGAACGGGTATAATCCGGCGATGATGAACATCGCTGTGAATGCCTGGTTTTGGGATAATCCGTCGGTGGGGAGCGGGCAGTACCTCAAGTATCTACTGCCCGCGCTTCTGCGCGCCGACCCATCACTGCACATCCATCTGGTTTCTCCCCGGCCTTTTGGCGACCTGCCGCCGGCCCTCCAGCCTTTTGCCGGCCGGCTTCACTGCCGCACCTGCCCCACCCCCTGGCCCAACCAGCATTCCCATCTGGCAAAAGTCTGGTTTGAGCAGGTCACTTTTCCCCGGACCTGCCGCAAACTGGGCGTCGACCTGGCCCACGTGCCCTATTTCGGTTCGCCTCTTTCGCCCACCGTGCCCACTGTGGTTACGATTCATGACCTCATCCCTATGGTGCTGGCCGAGTACCGGGGCGGTCTGCGGGTCAGGCTGTACACCTCGCTGGTGGCCGCCGGCGCCAGTCGGGCCGCGCTCATTTTGGCCGACTCCCGACACAGCAAGCAGGACATCCTGGCCAAGCTCCACCTGCCCGACGAGCAGGTGCGGGTAGTTTACCTGGCCCCTGCCCCTCACTACCAGCCGGCTCAAACCTGGCAGGAGATTGTCGAAATTAAAAAGAAGTACAACCTGCCGGAGAATTTTGTTCTCTACCTGGGCGGCTACGACATCCGCAAGAACGTGGCCGCGCTCCTGTATGCTTACACCTGGGTCAGCCATACGCTGGGCGATGAATTCCCGCTGGTGCTGGGCGGGAAAATGCCGCCGCGGGACACCCCCTTTACCCCGGACCCTCGCCGGATTGCCCGCGAGCTGGGGATTGAGGATTTTGTCATTACCCCGGGATGGTTCGAGGAGGAAGACCTGCCGCTCATTTATGCCGCCGCGGCCGTGTTTGTGTACCCTTCCCGGTACGAGGGATTCGGCCTGCCGGTGCTGGAAGCGATGGCCTGCGGTGTGCCGGTCGTCACCACCAACGCGGCTTCCATCCCGGAGCTGGCCGGCCCTGCCGCCTACCAGATTGACCCGGACGACACCAAACACATCGCCGCGCCGATTATCCGGCTCTGCACCGACGAGGAAACCAGAGACGACCTGATTGCCCGCGGCTTCGAGCAGGTCGAAAAGTTTAGCTGGGAAAAAACCGCCGCGGAAACTTTACAAGCCTACCGGGATGTGCTGTCTGCATGAAAGTTTTGATGCTCTCCAAAGCCTGCATTGTAGGCGCCTATCAGAAAAAGCTGGAAGAAATTGCCGCCTTTGACGATGTTGACCTGACCGTGGTGGTTCCTCCCTCCTGGGATGACCCCCGTTCTCCCACCCGGCTGGAAAAAATGTACACCCGCGGGTACGACCTGCGGGTAACGGACATTGTGTTCAACGGCAATTACCACCTGCATTTTTACCCCAAACTGCGGCAGATTGTCCGCGAAGTCCGACCCGATGTCTTTCACATCGACGAGGAGCCGTACAACCTGGCGACTTTTCACGCCATGTGGCTGGCCCGGAGCGTAGGGGCCAAAACCGTGGTCTTTAGCTGGCAGAACCTGCTCCGCCGCTACCCGCCGCCGTTTAGCTGGATGGAGCGGTATGTGCTCCGCCATGCCGACACCCTGCTGGTGGGCAATCAGGAGGCGATGGAGGTTTGGACGCGCAAAGGGTACACCGGGCCGATTTACCAGATTCCCCAGTTTGGCGTAGACCCGGCGATTTTCTACCGCCGGCCACGGGTGACCCGCCGGAGCCGGATTCCCGTCGCCGCCCGGCGACACGCCCGCAAGCCCAGCCAGCCGGCGCTGGTCATCGGCTACGTGGGCCGGCTGGTCGAGGAAAAGGGGGTCGAAATTCTGCTTCAGGCGGCCAGCCAGCTTTCCGGCCCGTGGACACTGCACATCCTGGGTAGCGGCCCAGACCGCCCGCGGCTGGAGAAGATGGCCCAGTGGCTGGGCATCAGCCCGCGGGTCACGTTCGACGAGCGGATGCCCTCCACCCATCTGCCGCACTACTTCAGCGGCCTCGACGTGCTGGTTCTGCCGTCGGTCAGCCGGCCCAACTGGAAAGAGCAGTTTGGCCGGGTGCTCATCGAGGCGATGGCCTGCGATGTGATTACCGTGGGGGCGCGCAGTGGGGCCATCCCGGAGGTCATCGGAAACGCCGGCCTGACCTTTGCCGAAGGCAGTGTGGAGGAACTGCGGATTCAGCTCCAGCGCCTCATTGACGATGTCCCCCTGCGGGAAACCCTGCGGGAAAAAGGCCGTCGCCGGGTCACGGAGCACTACACCCAGGCCGCGGTGGCCCGCAAAACGGTGGA
>RFJV01000464.1 GCA_003694775.1 Chloroflexota bacterium
GACGTTGTCAACCATCGTCTTGGGTTGCTGGACGAAATTATCAGCCTGATTGCCACAGAAATCAAACGGCAGTGCAAACAAAAATAGGCCAATCACCATATCCATTCGTCCATTCGTAAATTCGTCCATTCGCCCGTTCTTTCTCTCATCCTGGAGCGACTTATGAACTATGATGAAATTTATAATTTAGAGTCCACCTACGCCTCCGGCGCGGTAGGCCGGCGACCGGTGGCGATTGTCCGGGCCAGGGGCGCTACCCTGTGGGACAGCGAGGGCCGGGCCTATATCGACTGTGCCTCGGCGCACGGCTGGGCCAATGTGGGGCACAGCCACCCGACGGTCACCGCGGCCATCCAGGCCCAGGCCGACACCCTGGTTGCCCAGCCGGAATCGGCTTACAACGACGTACGCGCCCAATGGATGCAGGAACTGGCCGCGGTTCTGCAGACCAGCCTCGGCTGGGAGACGTGCGCCATCCATCCCTCCAACTCCGGCACCGAAGCCATCGAAGCGGCCATCAAGCTGGCCCGCCTGCTGACCGGTCGCCGCGGGCTGGTGGCCGCGAGGCGCGGCTTTCACGGGCGCACGCTGGGGTCGCTCAGCCTGACCTGGAACAAAAAATACCGCCAGCCCTTTGAGCCGCTGGTTGCGGGGGTCGAACACATCCCTTACAACAGCATCGAGGCCGCGGAGGCGGCCATCGGTGACGAGACCGCGGCAGTGGTGGTGGAAATTGTGCAGGGCGAGGGCGGCGTTTTCCCCGGCGAGACCGAATACTTCCAGGCCCTGCGCCGGCTCTGCACCGAGCGGGGCGCGCTGTTGGTGGTCGACGAAATCCAGACCGGCGTAGGCCGTACCGGGCGCTGGCTGGCCTGCGAGCACCACCGGCTTTCGCCGGATGTGGTCACCCTGGGCAAGTCTATCGGCGGGGGTGTGCCGATGGGCGTGACAGCCTGGCGCGGGGAGCTGGGCCGGTTCAAGGCGGGGACACACGGCAGTACCTTTGGCGGCAATCCGCTGGCCTGCGCGGCCAGCCGGGCCGTCCTGCAGGTGATGGCCGAAGAACGCCTGCCGGAACGGGCCGCCCGTCTGGGCGACCGGCTGATGGCCGGCCTGCGGGCCATTCCGTCGGACCAGGTGCGCGAGGTGCGCGGTCTGGGTCTGATGGTTGGCGTGGAACTGCGGGGCAAGGTGACGCCGGTTCTGCAGGCCCTGATGGACCGCGGAGTCTGGGCCTTGCCTGCCGGGATGAACGTCCTGCGGCTCCTGCCGCCGCTGGTCATTTCCGAGGCGGAGCTGGACCGGGTGGTCGAGGCGGTGGGCGAAACCCTGCGCTGAGCCGCTACAGCGCGCTGGCCCGGTAGTCGGCCTGGGCCAGCCAGTCGGGATTAATTTCGACCCCCCAGCCGGGGCCGTTGGGAATCTGCACCTGGCCGTCTCGTACCTCCAGGGCCGGGCTGAAGAGTCCCTCCTGCCAGGGGTAATAGTCCAGCCCTTCGATGGAGAACTCCACATACGGCCCGGCATTTTCGATGGCCCCCATCAGGTGCAGGGAAAAAACGGTCACCAGCGACAGGTTGGCCGAATGCAGAACGCAGGCCATTCCGGCCCGGTTTGCCATTGCCGCCACCCGCAGGGCGCGGGTCAGGCCGCCAACGTAGCAGATGTCCGGCTGGACAATATCGAAGGCGCGGGCCTGAATCATCCGCCGCCACTGGGCCAGGTCGCAGTCCTGCTCGCCGCCGGCCACCTGGATGGGCAGGGCGTGCAGGGCCTGCCTCACCTGTGCCGTCCACTCGAACTCCCAGTACGGGCACGGCTCTTCAAAGTGGCAAATGCCGTAATCGGCCAGGAAGCGCCCCACCTCGATAGCCTTTTGGGGCGTGTAACCGCAGTTCGCGTCGACCAGCAGGGCCGCCTCGTCGCCCAGGGCGCGGCGCACCGCGGGGACGATGGCCTCGGTGCGTCCGGGCCACTCGTCTGCGTTGTGCCCGCACTCCCTGCCGATGCGGAATTTGAACGCCCGGAACCCGTGCGCCTCACGCAAACGGACAAACCGCTCCGCCTCTGCCTCCGGGGCAATGTCCCGGCGCATACTGGAAGCATACACCGGAAAGGGGCGCGGCTGTCCGCCCAGCAGTTCACACACGCTTTTGCCGACCTGCTTACCCCGCAGGTCCCACAGGGCGGTGTCCAGGCCCGCCAGGGCGCGTCGCAAATAGGAGCCGGGAAACTTGAACTCCGCCTCCACGATGGTGTCGACCAGCCCGTCGATATCTGCCGGGTCGTGGCCCAGGGCGTACGGGGCGACCTGCCGGTGCAGAACCTGGGTGGTGATGTCGGCGTTGTAGGTAGACACCTGTCCCCAGCCTTCGACCCCGTCGTCGGTTTGCACCCGCACAAAACCGACAAACTCGTTGCAGAACGTTTCGATGCGCTGAATTTTCATGGGATACCTCAAAAAACAATCACATTGCGCAGAGCCTGGCCTCGTTTGACCGCGGCGATGGCCTCGTTGATGTCTTCCAGCGGGTAGGTGGCTGAAATCAGTTCGTCCAGTTTGAGCCGGCCCTGGCGGTAGTACTCTGCCAGCCGGGGAATGTCCACCCCGGGCCGGGCAGACCCCATTTTGCTTCCCAGAATGCGCTGGCTGTCGCCGGCAAAGCAGGCCACCTCCACGGCCATCTTGACCCCGTCGGCGGGCATACCGACCACCACCAGCGCGCCGCCGCGGCCCAGCAACGACAATCCCTGCTCCATAGCCCGGCCACTGCCCACGGCCACAAATACGTAATCCGCGCCGCGACCGCCGGTCAGGGTTCGCACTGCGGCCAGCACGTCTTCCTGACCGGCATTAACGGTGTGGGTGGCCCCAAACGTCCGGGCGGCGGTGAGCTTGTTGGGGGCCAGGTCCACCGCGATGACCGTCTGTGCGCCGGACAGGTACGCGCCCTGGATGCAGTTCAGCCCCACGCCCCCTGCACCGATGACCACCACCCGGCTTCCCGCCGGCACGCGGGCAGTGTTGGTCACCGCGCCGACGCCGGTCAGCACGCCGCAGGCCAGCAGGGAGGCCCGGTCCAGCGGCATATCGGGCGGCATTTTGACCACCTGGGAGCGGTGCACCACCACTTTCTCGGCAAAGCCGGCCAC